>JAYVVB010000452.1:0-5153 GCA_043787455.1 Rhizobacter sp. | reverse complement strand
CGCGACCAGTGTCCAGAGCCAGAGGCCTGCGGCGAGCGCGGCGCCGGCGCTGTCGCGATACGCCTTGGGGGCCAGGCGTACGGGCCAGACCCGCGCCGTCGCCGGGCGAGGCAGGACAAGCATCAGCAGCGCCGGGACGACGAGCCAGCCGAGCCACGGCCAAGCGCTGGCCGCGTCGCCCCAGCGCGCCGTCTCGGCCCGGCCGAGCAGAGCGCCGACGAGCGCAAGCGTGATCGCGCCGAGCGCGTGCACGGCGTGGCCGACGAGCGCACGCCAGCGTGTCGACGCGAACTGAAGCACGACGCCGTGCGCGGCGAAGGCGACAGGCCAGGCCCACCAGCCGCCGTCGGCGACCGGGTTCAGCAGCAGAGTCGCTTCGAACAAGGCGACGAGGAAGAGGAACGGCGCGTGCGCGGCGGCCGGCCAGGCGATCGTCGGCCAGTCGAAGCGCGATGAAAGAGCGGCGTAGAGAACGGCAATGACGCTGCCGGCGGCGAGCATCGCGGCGAGGACGAAGCGCGACGCGACGAACGTATCGATCTCGAGCGAGGCGGTCGAGACGAGCCAGAGCGTGGCCAGCCCGATCAGCACCGGCTCGCACGCGGCTTCGCTGTCGCGAAGCGCTCCGCAGACACGAGCGCGATGGATGAAGAGCGCGGCCGCGAGCGACGCGGCAGCTGCCATCAGACCGTTGAAGAGGTAGGCGTTGAAGATCGCCGTCGGCGCGCCGTAGCGTTCGTGGCCGAGCAGCATCGCAGCGCCGGCGACGACGAGCAGGCCATAACCGAAAGCGCGCGGCCAGACGCGACGCTGAAGAAAGCCGATCCAGACCAGGCCCGCGCCTTCGAGCGTCCACGCACCTGCGGTGCTGCGCTCGTCGAGCGCGAACGGGATGACGAGGGTGAGGAACACGGTCGCGATCGCGAGGCTGGCCTCGAAGGTGATGCCGAGCTCGGGCCGGTTCTTCATCCACGATGCGAGCCCGACATAGAAGCCGGCGAGAACGAGCGCGGCGAGCGCGGCGCCGAACGGGGTGCCGCGGACCAGGCCGTACTCGAGCGCGAAGGTGATCGTCGGCAGGGCGAAGAGAAGGCTGCTGTTGACCCAGAGATCGCTGCGCGGCATCGACGCCCTCGCCGCGGCGAATTCGGCGTGACGACGCGCCGGCAGGACGAGGATGACGACGAAGAGCACGAAGAAAGCGATCAGGAAGGCCTGGCTCGTCGCGAAGTTCTCGGGCTCGTACTTGAGCACGCCCCACGCGGTCGCGACGATGAAGGTGGCGACGAAGCCGACCAGGTTGAGCGGCCGCCAGGTCTTCGACCAGGCCACCGCCGCGATGCCGGCGTCGAGGACGAAGTAGTACGCGAACAGGGCGACGTGATTGTTCGATCCGGTCGAGACGATGAGCGGTGTCGCGAAGCCGCCGAGTGCGCCGACGATGGCCAGCGAGCGCGCGTCCTGCAGCACCGCGAGCGCGGCGGCGAGGGCAGCGACGGCGACCATCAGCACGAACGCCGGCAGCGCCGAGAGCACGCCGTAGTAGCGAAACGCGGCGAAGAGCGTGAGGTAGAGGACGGCGACGGCGCCGCCCTGCAGCACCTGCGCGTAGTCGGGTCGCGAGCGGCGCAGGCGCCAGCCGAAGCCGAGCAGGACGACGGCCGCGGCGCCGATCGCCGCCAGCCGCACTTCGACCGGCAGATGGGCGTGCTCGCTCGCGTACTTGGCGAGGAAGGCGAGACCGACGAAGAGGATGCCGACGCCCGCCTTGACGATCGTGTTGCCACCGAAGAGCCAGCGCTTGATCGGGGCGAGCAGATCGCGCGGCGGTGAGAGGGCGACGCCGTCGCCGGCGATGGGCCGAACGGGTGCGACGATGGCGGGCTCGTCGATCGCGGGTTCTGGCGTTGGCTCGGCCGCGCGAGCCATCGTCGCGAAATTCGCCGCCTCCGGGACGGACGCGCTGAGCGCGGACGGCGCGATCGGCTCAAGCGCCGCTTCGGCTACAGGCGGCGGCGCGAATGCCGGCACCGGCGTCGACGCCATCGACGACTCGGCCCGCTTGCGCAGCGCGTCGATCTCGCGCTGCTGGCGGAGCGTTCGCACGATCAGCCAGCCGAAGAGCGCACCCGCGAGCGCACCGGCTTCGCCGCTCGCGGCGAAGCCGACGATCGCCGCAATCACCATCGCGATCAGCACCACCATGCCGTTGCTCCCGTTGTCTGAATTTGCGGGCGACTCTAGCAGTGGGCTCTCGCGCCACGGCCCCGACTACGGGGGGTGTCGCCGCTCGATCGACGCGGTCGCCATGCACGCTTCGTCGAGCAGCGCGGCGCGCGACTCGCGCGCCGCCTCGCCCGAGCATTCAGAGCGTGCGGCGATGCTCGAGCGCGGGCAGTTGCCGACGCACGGACTCGATCCGCTCTCGGCTCAGCTCGGCGACGACGATGCCCTCGCCTTCGTCCAGGCAGGCGACGACCTCGCCCCACGGATCGACGATCAGGCTGTGGCCGAAGGTGCGCCGGCCGTTCTCGTGCGTGCCACCCTGCGCTGCGGCGACGACGTAGCACTGGTTCTCGATAGCGCGTGCGCGCAGGAGCACTTCCCAGTGCGCCGCGCCGGTCGTGTAGGTGAAGGCCGAAGGCACCGACAGCAGGTCGCAGGGCGACCGCATGAGCGCGCGATAGAGCTCGGGAAAGCGCAGGTCGTAGCAGACGCTCAAGCCGACGCGCACGCCGTCGGCGTCGAACGCGACTGGCGTCGTTCCGGCGCGCAGCGTCCGGCCTTCGTCGTAGCGCTCGCGTCCGTTGTCGTAGGCGAAGAGGTGGATCTTGTCGTAGCGCGCGGCGAGCTCACCGCGCGGCGAGAAGACGAGATCGGCGTTCATCACGCGGTCGGCCGCGATGCCGTCGCGCGTGTCGGCATCGGCGAGGGTGAGCGGCAGCGTGCCGCCGATCAGCCAGACGCGATGCTCGCGTGCGGTCTCGGCGAGCATGCGCTGGATCGGCCCGTCGCCGGGGGCCTCGGCGACGGCGAGCTTGTCCCGATCGCTCATGCCCATGAGGCAAAAGTACTCGGGCAGGACGACGAGCCCGGCGCCCTCGGCGGCGGCCCGCGCGACGAGCGTCCGCGCCGTCTCGAGGTTGGCGGCAACGCGCGGGGTCGAGACCATCTGAACGGCGGCGATCTTCATGGCGAGCTCATCGGGTGACGGAGGCAGCAGGGTCGGCGGCCGGCGCCGCGGCCTCGGCGGGAGACGCGTCGCCGAGAAAACCGCGCTCGACGCGGTCGACCTTGGGATCGTCCCACGGCCCGGTGACGTGGAACTCGCGCGTGCTCGCCGCCATCAGCGGCTTTCTCAGGAAGTACTGCGCGAGGAAGGTGCCGAGTCCGATCGCCGGATTGATCACCGCGTACGCGAGCGACGCGGTGCCGGCGTTGATCTCGGGGACGACGACGACGCGCAGGTCCTCGGTCTCGTGCTCGATGTCGGCGCTGCCTTCCATCAGCACCGCAGCCGCGGCGCCGCGCATGCGCAGGTTGTTGGTCGAGGCGAGGCCCCGGCCGATCCTGACGTCGCCGACGACGTTGTCGAAGGCGAAGCCCTCGGCGAAGAGGTCGCGAAAGTCGAACAGCAGACGGCGCGGCAGCGATTGCAGGCTGAGCACACTGAGCAGGCGCGCCGCGCCAGGCCCGGCCTTCAGGAACTGGCCCGAGTCGATCGCGACCTTCACCTGTCCGGTCATCTTCGCGTAGTCGGGCGAGAACGGCGAGCCCGGCCAGGCGACGTCGCCGGTGAGCGATCCCTTGCCGCCCTTCACGACCCGGCCCATGCCGAGGCGCTCGAGCAGCGCGCCGCTGTCGCCGAGAGCGAGGGTGAAATTGATCGCGGCGCGGTGCGCGCCGGCTGCGGCACCCGGCGCGGCCCCGCCCCATGTACCGGTCGCCGCGAACTGCGCTTCCGGCATCGTCAGGTTGAGCTTCGCGAGCTGCCACTCGCGCGGCGAATCGCGACCCGCGACCGCGCGGTTGATCGCCTCGATCTCGAGCCGGCCGAGGCGCTTGCCGCGCAGCTCGAAGTCCTCGACGACGATGTCGAGCCCGGGAATGCTCGTCGGCTGCTCGTCGAGCAGGCTCTCGACGTGCTCAGCCTCGCTCTTGGGCAAGCTGAGGCGCGCGAGGCGCGCGAAGACCCGGCCTGCACCCGCCGCGCCGCGCCGCGCCGGCCGGTATTCGATATAGCCGTCGAGCTCGTCGGCATCGACGTTGGCGCGCCAGAGGTCGCCCTGCAGAGACAGGCCGGCGGTGACGTTGGCGAGGCGGCGTGAGCCGAGCTCGAGATCGCCGACGCGCAAGGCGATCGCGGTCGGCGCGTAGCCTGCGCCGCCGCTGCTGTCGAAGACGAGCGGCGCCGCCGCGGCCGGCGCCGCTGCCGTGCCCGGGCGCGACGACAGCGTCTCGCCCTGGAAGCGCGCGAGCACGCCCTGCCAGACGTCGACGTCGAGCTTTTTCACCGACACGCTTGCGGCGACGCCGCTGACAGGCAGCGCGATGGCCTCGATCGGATCGAGCGGCGTCGGCTCGACGGCGCGATCGCTGCTCGGGGGTCGCGTGTCGGCGACGCGGATCGCACCGCGCACGACGCGGCTGACGTCGCCGCTCGACTCGCGCACGAACTGCGCCTGCAGCATGCCGCCGAGATCGACCTGCAGGGCTTCGCGCGTCGCGGTCCCGGCCTCGACCGGTGCGCCCGGAAGCGCCTCGCTCGGCGCCGTCCGGACGCGCAGAGGCAACGCCGCCGGCGCGGCCTTGGCAAACGGCGCCGGCAGATCGATGGCGATGCCGACGAGGTTGCTGGCGACGCCGACCTGCGGACGGCCACCGGCGAAGGCCAGGCTGGCGCGATAGGTGGACTGCCCGGACGCGAAGGTCGCGAAGCGCGTCACCGTGCCGAGCTCGCTGGCCTGGCGCAAGGCCTCGGCGGTGAACGTGCCGCGGCCGTTGAAGCGCTGCGTCTCGCCGCCGTTCAGGCCCGCGCTCGAGCCGCCTTCGAAGGCGAGATCGCCGCCGAGCACGCGGGCGCTGCCCGCGCTGACCGTGAAGCCCTTGTGCGTGAAGTCGATCCGTGCCTTGGCCGCGCCGAGGAGCGGCGT
>JAYVVB010000451.1:0-7377 GCA_043787455.1 Rhizobacter sp. | reverse complement strand
CCGGCGCCTACTGCACGGTGCCCGACGCGGCCGGCGCGAACGCCGCATCGGCCTCGCCGACCCGGTCTCCCACGGCCCGTCAGTGTCGCGTGCGTGCGTCTAGCTCAGGCGGCGTCTCGAAGATCTATTGAGGCCTGCGGGCCGTGTCGACAAAGCGAGCGCCATAGAATCGTCAATTCCAGAATTCGCGCCGAGGCGCCCATGTCCCGCACGCTGTACGACAAGATCTGGGACGAGCATGTGATTCGCAGCGAGGACGACGGCACCGCAGTCCTCTACATCGATCGCCATCTCGTCCACGAAGTGACGAGTCCGCAGGCTTTTGAGGGGCTCGAGCTTGCCGGCCGCAAGGTCTGGCGCGTCTCCTCCAACCTCGCCGTGAGCGACCACAACGTGCCGACGACCGATCGGTCGCACGGCATCGCCGACCCGATCTCGCGCCTTCAGGTCGACACGCTCGACGCCAATTGCGATCGCCTCGGCATCACGCAGTTCAAGATGAATGATCGCCGCCAGGGCATCGTCCACGTCATCGGTCCGGAACAAGGCGCGACGCTGCCCGGGACGACCGTCGTTTGCGGCGACTCGCACACCTCGACGCACGGTGCCTTCGGTGCGCTGGCGCACGGCATCGGCACGAGCGAGGTCGAGCACGTGCTGGCGACGCAGACGCTTCTGGCGCGCAAGGCGAAGAACATGCTGGTGCGGGTCGACGGCCGGCTCGCGCGCGGCTGCAGTGCGAAGGACATCGTGCTCGCGGTCATCGGCAAGATCGGTACGGCCGGCGGCACCGGCTACACGATCGAGTTCGCGGGCAGCGCGATCCGTGCGCTCAGCATGGAAGGTCGCATGACGGTGTGCAACATGGCGATCGAGGCCGGTGCCCGTGCCGGCTTGGTCGCTGTCGACGACACCACGATCGCCTACCTCCGGGGTCGCCCGTTCAGCCCGGCGGGCCTCGAATGGAAGGTCGCCGAAGACTACTGGCGCACGCTCCACTCGGATGCCGATGCGCACTGGCATCACGTCGTCGCGTTCGATGCCACCGAGATCCAGCCGCAGGTGACCTGGGGAACGTCGCCCGAGATGGTGGTCTCGGTCGACGGTCGAGTCCCCGATCCCGAGGACGAGCGCGATCCCGGCAAGCGCGATGCGATGGAGCGCGCCCTGAAGTACATGGCGCTCGAGCCGAACAAGCCGATCACCGACATCCGCATCGACAAGGTCTTCATCGGCTCGTGCACCAACTCGCGGATCGAGGATCTGCGCGAGGCCGCGGCCGTGGTGCGCGGAATGGGCGCGCGCGTCGCCGCCAACGTCAGGCTCGCGATGGTGGTGCCGGGGTCGGGCCTCGTGAAGGAACAGGCCGAGCGCGAAGGGCTGGACGTGGTGTTCAAGGGCGCCGGCTTCGAATGGCGCGAGCCGGGATGCTCGATGTGCCTGGCGATGAATGCCGACAGGCTCGAGCCCGGCGAGCGCTGCGCCTCGACGAGCAATCGCAACTTCGAAGGACGCCAGGGCGCGGGCGGCCGGACCCATCTCGTCAGCCCGGCCATGGCCGCGGCCGCCGCGATCGAAGGCCACTTCGTCGACGTGCGTCGGCTATCGTAAGGAGACGCCGGCATGGAGCCATTTCGCACTCACGTCGGCCTAGTCGCGCCGATGGATCGGGAGAACGTCGACACCGACGCGATCATTCCGAAGCAGTTCCTGAAGTCGATCAAGAAGTCGGGCTTCGGTCCGAACCTGTTCGATGAATGGCGCTATCTCGACCACGGCGAGCCGGGGCAGGATCCGGCGACGCGCAAGCCTCGTCCCGATTTCGTCCTGAACCAGCCGCGCTATCGCGGCGCATCGATCCTGCTCGCGCGCAAGAACTTCGGCTGCGGATCGTCGCGCGAGCACGCGCCCTGGGCTCTGCAGCAGTATGGCTTTCGGGCGCTGATCGCGCCGAGCTACGCCGACATCTTCTTCAACAACTGCTTCAAGAACGGCATCCTGCCGATCCAACTCAACGCGCTCCAGGTCGACAAGCTCTTCGACGACGTCGCCGCGTTCGTGGGCTATCGACTGACGATCGACCTCGAGCGCCAAGTCGTCATCGCGCCCGATCGGGCCGAGCTGGCATTCGACGTCGAACCGTTTCGCAAGTTCTGCCTTCTCGGCGGCTACGACGACATCGCCCTCACGCTGCGCCACGCCGACAAGATCCGCGCCTTCGAGGCCGAGCGGCTGCTGAAGCAGCCGTGGCTGGCGACGACCCTGAAATGAAGATCGCGATCCTTCCCGGCGACGGCATCGGCACGGAGATCGTCGCTCAGGCAGAACGTGTCCTGCACGCTCTCGACCTCCGCTTCGAGACCGAGACGGCGCTCGTCGGTGGTGTCGCATACGAGGCGCACGGTCATCCTTTGCCGGACGCCACGCTCGCCCTCGCCAAGGCCGCCGACGCGGTCCTCTTCGGCGCCGTCGGCGACTGGAGATTCGACGCCCTGGCCCGCGCTCTTCGCCCGGAGCAGGCGATCCTCGGCTTGCGCAAGGCGCTCGGCCTCTTCGCCAACTTCCGACCGGCGATCTGCTATCCCGAGCTCACGGCCGCTTCGAGCCTCAAGCCGGAGCTGGTTGCGGGGCTCGACATCCTGATCATCCGAGAGCTCACGGGCGACATCTATTTCGGCCAGCCGCGCGGCCGTCGCGCGGCGCCGGACGGTGCGTTCCAGGGCGCGGAAGAGGCGTTCGACACCATGCGCTACTCGCGCCCGGAGATCGAGCGCATCGCCCACGTCGCGTTCCAGGCGGCGCGAAAGCGCAGCAAGCGCCTGACAAGCGTCGACAAGGCCAACGTCCTCGAGACCTTCCAGTTCTGGAAAGACGTCGTCAGCGAAGTGCATGCGCAATACCCCGACGTCACGCTCGACCACATGTACGTCGACAACGCGGCGATGCAGCTCGTTCGCGCGCCCAAGAGCTTCGACGTCGTCGTCACCGGAAACATGTTCGGCGACATCCTCTCCGACCAGGCCGCGATGCTCACCGGCTCGATCGGCATGCTGCCCTCGGCGTCGCTCGATGCCGCAGGCAAGGGCCTCTACGAGCCGAGCCACGGCAGCGCGCCCGACATCGCTGGCCGGGATCTCGCCAACCCTCTGGCTACAATTCTGTCCGTGGCCATGATGCTTCGCTTCTCCCTCCAGCAGCCCGAGGCTGCTGCTCGCATCGAGCGCGCGGTGCAGGATGTTCTCAAGGCAGGCGTGCGCACTGCCGACATCTGGTCCGAAGGCACTCGCAAGGTCGGCACTCGTGGCATGGGCGATGCCGTCGTGGCCGCGCTCGCCGGCAAACCGGTCACCACCAAGCAGTAACGCTCGCGATCGTCTCGCCCCGGCCCGGCGATGACGCCGGGCTGTAAATCGGAAAGACTTTCGACGGGACGAAGACCATGGAACTCACAGGATTGGTCGGTTGGCGCGGCATGGTCGGCTCCGTGCTGCTCGAGCGCATGGCAGCAGAGGGCGATTTCGATCTCATCGAGCCGCTCTTCTTCAGCACCAGCGACAAGGGCGGCGTCGCGCCGGCGCACGCGAAGAACGAGACGCGCCTGAAGGACGCCTACGACATCGAGGCGCTGAAGCGCTGCGCCATCGTCATTTCGGCGCAGGGCGGCGAATACACCAATGACGTTTATCCCCGGCTTCGCGCCGCGGGCTGGAAGGGGTTCTGGATCGACGCCGCCAAGACGCTGCGCATGCAGGACGACGCGGTGATCATCCTCGACCCGGTGAACCTGCCCGTGATCGAGTCGGCGCTGTCGCGGGGCGTGCGCGACTACATCGGCGGCAATTGCACGGTGAGCTGCATGCTGATGGGCCTGGGCGCGCTGTTCAAGGCCGACGTCGTCGAGTGGATGACTTGCACGACCTACCAGGCGGCGTCCGGCGGCGGCGCGCAGCACATGCGCGAGCTGCTGACCCAGTACGGCGCGCTGCATGCCGAGGTGCGCGAGCTTCTTGCCGATCCGAAGTCGGCCATCCTCGAGATCGATCGCCGCGTCGCCGAGCGACAGCGATCGATGTCGCCGTCCGAGACCGCGCACTTCGGGGTCCCGCTAGGTGGCAGCCTGATTCCCTGGATCGATGCCGATCGCGGCGACGGCACCAGCCTCGAAGAGTGGAAGGGCGGCGCCGAGACAAACAAGATCCTCGGCCGGGGCGCTCGCGGCCTGGCAACCTTGCCCGTCGATTCGACCTGCGTTCGCGTCGGGGCGATGCGCTGTCACAGCCAGTCGCTCGCGATCAAGCTCAAGTCCGACGTGCCGCTGGCCGACATCGAAGCGATGATCGCCGCCGACAACGAGTGGGTCCAGGTCGTGCCGAACACGCGCGTCGCGACGAGCCGCGACCTGACCCCGGTCGCCGTCACCGGGACCATGAAGATCCCGGTCGGTCGACTCCGCAAGCTCGCTATGGGTCCGTCCTATCTCGGCGCGTTCACCATCGGCGACCAGCTGCTCTGGGGCGCCGCCGAGCCGCTCAGGCGCATGCTGAGAATCCTGCTCGAACGATGAGGGCCGGCGAAACACGTTGTCTGACTGCAACAACGGCGTGCAGAAGGCTCGGAAGCGGCGGCTGCGAGAACGTCAGCCATTGCATGAGCTTGTCACCGTATCTCGCTGATGTTATGGTCATTTTGGCGAGTCTGCGCCGTCCCAGCGGACTCGGCTGCGGGTCCGCATCGTCCTTCCGGGAGACGCCTTGAAAAGAAAATTGAAGTTGTCGGGGCGCTTTGCGCTGTCCAGCGTTGCCGCTGCTGCTCTGTGCCTGGCATCTCCACTGGCCTGGGCCCTCGGCCTCGGCCGCCTCAACGTCCAGTCGTCGCTCGGCGAGGTGCTCCGCGCCGAGATCGAAGTGACCAGCCTCAGCCCGGAGGAGCAAGCGAGCTTGCGCATCCGCGTCGCTTCGCCCGAGGCCTATCGCAGCGCCAACGTCGACTACAACCCGGTCCTCCCGGGCACCCGCGCGTCGTTCGAGAAGCGCGCCGATGGCCGCCTCTTCGTGCGTCTGGTCAGCGATCGCGGCGTGCAGGAACCTTTCGTCGACGTCATCCTGGAGATCTCCTGGGCCACGGGACGCCTGGTCCGCGAATACACCCTGCTGTTTGATCCGCCGGCAGCGGTCCGGGCTGCTGCACCGCCGGTGCCGGGCACGTCGACCGCACCGGTCATGTCCGCTGCGCCACCCGCGCCCGCCCCCTTGCCGCCGATGGCGCCGAGCGCGGCTTCGGCACGAGAAGCACGCGAAGCCGCCCGCGAGGCGGCACGTGCCGAGGCTCGCGAGCGTCGTGCGGCCGCACGCGCGGCGGCCGCCGAGGCGCGAGCGCCGCAAGACTCCGCCGCGCCGGCGAAGGCCGCCCGCGCTTCCGAACCGAGCGGCGACGAATACCGCGTTCGCTCGGGCGACTCGCTCTCGAAGATCGCAGGCAAGACGCAGCGACAGGGCGTTTCCCTCGACCAGATGCTGGTTTCCTTGTACCGCGCGAATCCGTCGGCCTTCAGTGGCAGCAACATGAACCGGCTGAAGGCCGGCGTGGTGCTCGCGGTGCCATCGGCGGAAGCGGCACAGGGCGTCAGCCCGAACGAGGCGCGCCAGACCATCATCGCGCAAAGCGCCGACTTCGGCGCCTATCGCCAGCGTCTTGCATCCTCGACGCTGTCGACGACGCCGCGCACCGAGACCAGCCGTCGCCAGGGCGGCGGCAAGGTTCAGGCGGCGATCGAGGACAAGAAGCAGTCCGCCAACCCGAGCGCCGACACGCTCAAGCTGAGCAAGGGCGGCACGACGCCGCCCGCCGCCGGCAGCGCCGAGGACCGGCTGTCGGCCGAGCGTGAGCGCCAGGCCTCGGCCGCCCGTGTCGTGGAGCTGAACAAGAACGTCAACGACCTGAAGAAGATGCAGGGCGCCGCGTCGCAGCCGGCGACCTCGGTCGCCGCCGCGACGCCAGCGGTCGGTGCCCGCCCGGCGGTGCCGGCCGTGGTCGTGCCGACACCCACTCCCGCTCCTGCGATCGTCGTCGCACCTCCTCCCCCGGCCGCGTCCGCGGTCGCGGCGGCGCCGCCGATCCGGGCCGCTTCGGTCGCGGTGGCTGCGGCGTCCGTGCCCGCCGTCGTGGTCCCGGTCCCGGTGCCGTCGGCAGCGTCGACGGCAGTCGCCAGCGCCGCGAGCTCGGCAGCGCTGGCCGCCCGAGTCCCGGCGAGTGCCGCACGGCCGGCGCCGCGTGCCGCACCCCGCCCCGCGCCCGAGCCGAGCTTTATCGATTCGATCACCAGCGGCAATCCGCTCTACCTGGGACTCGGCGCGCTCGCTCTTCTAGTTCTGGGCTACGTCGGCTGGCGCTACACGCAGCGCTCGAAGAAGGACAGCGGCGAGACTTCGTTCCTGGAAAGCCGCCTCCAGCCCGATTCGTTCTTCGGTGCCAGCGGCGGCCAGCGCATCGACACCCGCGACGCCGGGGGCAGCTCGTCGTCGATGACGTACTCCCTCTCGCAGCTCGACGCGATCGGCGACGTCGATCCGGTGGCGGAGGCTGACGTCTATCTCGCCTACGGTCGCGACCTGCAGGCCGAGGAAATCCTGAAGGAGGCGATGCGCAGCAATCCGGAGCGCCTCGCGATCCGCACCAAGCTGCTCGAGGTCTACGCCAAGCGCCGCGACATCAAGGGCTTCGAGCTGCTCGCCACGCAGCTCCACGCGCTCACGCGCGGCGAAGGCGAGGACTGGGCGAAGGCGCAGGAACTCGGCTCGCAGATCGATTCCGACAACCCGATGTACCGCGCCGGCGGAGCGCCTGAGCGGCCCGCCGAGGTTGGCGGGGAGATCATCGAGGGCTTGGGCGCGAGCACCATGCCGCAGTCGGTCATGCCGGTGCCGTCCCAGTTTGGCCAGTCGATGGGCGATACCTTGCCCCGAGACAGTCTGATCGACAGCATCGACCTCGACCTTGACAACCCCGACATCGGCAAGCCGTCGCAGCCGGCAGCGCTCGACTCGATCTCGCCGCCGATGGCGCAGCCCGGCACCTTCAGCTCGACGACGGTGAAGATGCCGCTCGTAGCCAACGAGGCCGGCGCCGTGCCCGATCATCGCGACGAGCCGCTCGCGTTCGACCTCTCCGGCATCACGCTCGATCTCGATCAGCCGACGCTGTCCCTCGACGATCCGACGACGGCGGCCGGCACTCTGTCGGACGTCGGCTCGGCGCAGGATCCGCTCGCTCGCAAGCTTGAGCTCGCGGAGGAGTTCCAGCGAATCGGCGACAAGGACGGCGCTCGCGATCTCCTGCGCGAAGTGCTTGCCACCGCGAGCGGTGCGACCAAGACCAAGG
>JAYVVB010000450.1:0-2924 GCA_043787455.1 Rhizobacter sp. | reverse complement strand
CAGATCCGCGCCATCGAGGACGAGGAGCTCGAGGAGGTCTGGTCCGGCAAGAAGACGGCCAAGGAAGCGCTCGACGCGATCGTCCGTCGCGGCAACGAGCTGCTCGAGAAGTTCGAGAAGGCGAACAAGTCCTGACGGACTTGTTCGCTTCGGCCGCCAACGCGGCCGCGCTGACAGGACTGCATCGTGGCGGCTGAAAAGCGAGTCGTGTTCCGCTCCGGCTGGCTGCCGTGGGCGCTGCTCGCGCCACAGGCGCTGGTCATCGGCGTGTTCTTCTTCTGGCCGGCGGCGCAAGCCGTGCTGCAGTCGATGCAGCAGTCGGACGCGTTCGGCACCACCGTCGAGTGGGTCGGCTTCGCCAACTTCGCTGGCCTGCTGCACGACGAGACCTATCTCGCCTCGTTCGGCACGACCGCCCTCTTCTCGGGCCTGGTTGCCGTGCTCGGCATCGGCATCTCGCTGCTGCTGGCGGTGTTCGCCGATCGCGTCGTTCGCGGCACGACGTTCTACCGAACGTTGCTGGTCTGGCCATACGCCGTCGCGCCGGCGATCGCCGGCGTGCTCTGGCTCTTCATGTTCTCGCCGTCGATCGGCGTCGTCGCCTATGCGCTCGAGCACCTGGGTGTCCACTGGGACCACCTGCTCGACAGCCGTCAGGCGATGGCGCTGATCGTCATGGCCGCCGTGTGGAAGCAGATCTCCTACAACTTCCTGTTCTTCGTCGCCGGGCTGCAGAGCATCCCCAAGTCGCTCATCGAGGCCGCCGCCATCGACGGCGCGCGGCCGTGGCGACGCTTCTGGACGCTCCAGTTCCCGCTGCTCTCGCCGACGACCTTCTTCCTGCTCGTCATCAACGTCGTCTACGCGTTCTTCGACACCTTCGGCATCGTCGACGCGGCGACGCAGGGCGGGCCGGGCAAGGCCACCTCGATCCTCGTCTACAAGGTCTACTTCGACGGCTTCAAGGCGCTCGACCTCGGCGGCTCGGCGGCGCAGTCGGTGGTGCTGATGATCATCGTCGTCGCTCTGACCGTCGCGCAGTTCCGCTTCGTCGAGAAGAAAGTGAACTACTAGATGGTCGAGCGCCGCGCCACGCTCGGCATCGTTGCCCACGTCATCCTGATCGTCGGCGTGCTCGTCGTCGCCTTTCCGCTCTACATCGCCTTCGTCGCCTCGACCCACACCGCCGAAGAGATCGTGCAGGTGCCGATGCCGATGCTGCCCGGCCCGCACCTGATCGAGAACTACACGGCGGCACTGGTCGGCGGCGGCCAGGGCGCGGGCTCGACGGCGGCCGTCGGCCGCATGATGTTCGTGAGCCTCGTGATGGCGCTGGTGATCGCCCTCGGCAAGATCTCAATCTCGCTCCTCTCGGCATTCGCGATCGTCTACTTCCGCTTCCGCTTTCGCGAGTTCTTCTTCTGGGCCATCTTCGTCACGCTGATGCTGCCGGTCGAGGTGCGCATCCTGCCCACCTACAAGGTGATCGCCGACCTGCACATGCTGAACAGCTTCGCCGGCCTGACGATTCCGCTGATCGCCTCGGCGACGGCCACCTTCCTCTTTCGCCAGTTCTTCATGACGGTGCCCGACGAGCTCGTCGAGGCGGCGCGGATCGACGGCGCCGGGCCGATGCGCTTCTTCGTCGACGTGCTGGTGCCGCTCTCGAAGACCAGCATCGCCGCGCTCTTCGTCATCCAGTTCATCTACGGCTGGAACCAGTATCTCTGGCCGCTCCTCGTCACGACCGAGGAGAGCATGTACCCGGTCGTCATCGGCATCAAGCGCATGATCGCCGGCGGCGATTCGCAGAACCAGTGGAACCTCGTGATGGCGACCGCGATCCTGGCGATGATTCCGCCGGCGCTCGTCGTCATCCTGATGCAGAAGTGGTTCGTCAAGGGCCTCGTGGACACGGAGAAGTAAAGAAGACAAGACATGGGCGCCATCTCTCTACGCAACGTCGTCAAGCGCTACGGCACCGGGCCGAAGGCGAATCCCGTCATCCACGGCGTCAGTGCCGAGATCGCCGACGGCGAGTTCGTCGTCATCGTCGGCCCGTCGGGCTGCGGCAAGTCGACGCTGCTGCGCATGGTCGCAGGGCTCGAGGAGATCTCGGGCGGCGAGATCTGGATCGCCGGCCGGGTCGTCAACGACCTCGAGCCGTCGGAGCGCGACATCGCGATGGTGTTCCAGAACTACGCGCTCTATCCACACATGACTGTCTTCGCCAACATGGCGTACGGCCTGAAGATCGCGAAGGTGCCCGAGGCCGAGATCAAGACCCGCGTCGGCAAGGCAGCGGTGATCCTCGAGCTCGCGCCCTTCCTGCTCAGAAAGCCGCGCGAGCTCTCGGGCGGGCAGCGGCAGCGAGTCGCCATGGGCCGTGCCATCGTTCGTCAGCCTTCTGTCTTCCTGTTCGACGAGCCGCTCTCCAACCTCGACGCCAAGCTGCGCGCGCAGACGCGGCTCGAGATCCAGAAGCTGCACCGCGAGCTGCGCACGACCTCGCTCTTCGTCACCCACGACCAGGTCGAGGCGATGACACTCGCCGAGCGGATGATCGTGATGAACGCCGGCCGCATGGAGCAGATCGGCACACCCGACGAGGTCTATCACCGGCCGGCGACGACCTTCGTCGCCGGCTTCATCGGCTCGCCGCCGATGAACCTGGTGCGCGGCCGCACGCAGGGCGCGGGCTTCACGGCCGGCGGCGCGCTCCTGCCTCTGCCCACCCCGGCGCCGCGCGACGGCGAGCTCGTGATGGGCGTCCGCCCCGAGCACGTCGAGATGAGCCGCGATCTGAGCGCAGCCGGCTGGCCGCTGCGCGTGCAGGCGCTCGAGATGCTCGGCGCCGAGCGGCTCGTCTACGGCCTGCTCGGCGACACGCTCTTCACGGCGCGGCTCGACGCGACGCTGCCGTA
>JAYVVB010000449.1:0-8624 GCA_043787455.1 Rhizobacter sp. | reverse complement strand
AAGTGACGCGCTGACACGGCACCCTGCGCCCCGTGACATGCTGTCCCGCCATCACGACCCAATCGTCGCGGTCGCCACGGCTATCGGGCGCGGCGCGGTCGGCATCGTTCGCGTCTCCGGAACCGGCCTCGCGCGCCTGGCCGAACAGCTGTGCGGACGAGCGCTCGTGCCGCGCCAGGCGAGCTACGTCGCGTTCCTCGACGCCTCCGGCGCCGCGATCGATCGCGGCCTGGCCCTCTTCTTTCCCGCGCCGCACTCGTACACCGGCGAAGACGTCCTCGAGCTGCAGGCCCACGGCGGACCGGTCGTGCTCCGGCTCCTCGTCGAGCGCTGTCTCGAAGCGGCCGCGGTCGTCGATGCGGCGACCGACGGCGCCACGCTCGCGGGACTTCGCCTCGCCCGACCCGGCGAGTTCACCGAGCGCGCCTTCCTCAACGACAAGCTCGACCTCGCCCAGGCCGAAGCGGTGGCCGATCTCATCGACGCCAGCACCGAAGCCGCGGCACGATCGGCGACGCGATCGCTGTCAGGCGCGTTCTCCAGCGAAGTCGACGCCCTCGCCGCCGAGCTGATCGAGCTGCGACTTCTGGTCGAGGCCACGCTCGACTTTCCCGAGGAGGAGATCGAGTTCCTCGAGACTGGCGACGCCCGTGGTCGCCTCGCGCGCGCGTCCGCAGGTGTCGACGCGGTGCTGGCGCGTGCGCGTCAGGGCGCGCTCCTGCGCGACGGCATCCACGTCGTCCTCGCCGGCCAGCCGAACGTCGGCAAGAGCTCGCTGCTCAACGCGCTCGCCGGCGCCGAGCTGGCCATCGTCACGGCGACGCCGGGGACGACGCGCGACAAGGTGGCGCAGACGATCCAGATCGAAGGCGTGCCGCTCCACGTCATCGACACCGCGGGCCTTCGCGACGCCAGCGAAGAAGTCGAGCGCATCGGTGTCGAGCGCAGCTGGGCAGAGATCGGGCGCGCCGATGCGATCGTTTTCCTGCACGACCTCACTCGCATCGGCGAGCACGGCTACGACGACGAGGAAGCACGGATCGCGAGCCGCCTGCCTGCCGCGCTTGCAGCCGAAGGCCGGCTGCTCCACGTCTTCAACAAAATCGACGCCGCGCCCGACGCCGCGCCGCGCGAAGGCCTGGCGCTGTCGGCTGTCACCGGCGCAGGCCTCCCGGCCCTGCGCGCGAAGCTGCTCGCCGTCGCCGGCTGGCAGGCCGCGCCGGAAGGCCTCTTCATCGCCCGGGCGCGACACGTCGAGGCGCTGCGCCGGACCCGTGCCCATCTCGACGCGGCCATCGCCCACGCCGCGGCAGGCAATGCCGCGCTCGAGCTCTTCGCCGAGGAGCTGCGAGTCGCGCACGACGCGCTCGGCGAGATCACGGGCGCGTTCACGTCCGACGACCTGCTCGGCGCCATCTTCGGGCGCTTCTGCATCGGCAAGTAGGACAGAGGCCTCGACCGCCGTTCATCCGCCGAGAGCGGCCGGGCGCGACGAACGGATCGCGGCGTGCGACAAATGGACGACCTCCGCACTGCGTTCGACGGCCGGCCGCGACGGCACGATCGATAATCGCGCCGGAGGTCGAGCTGTCGCCCGACGGATCGGGCGGTGGCACGGAGCAGGTATGGAAATCGACGAACTGGTCCACGCGGTGCAGACGCTGAATGCGGAGGATGCCTTTCGCGCCCGGCTGACGCTCGACAACTGGCGCACGATCGCGCCCTATCTCGCGCGCTACGACATCCGCGCCGGCGACCTGCTGATCAAGCAGGGCGACGCCGATCGCTCGATGTACTTCCTCGGCCAGGGCAGCATGCAGATCTTCATGACGGACGGGCCACCGGGAAGCAGCAAGGTCGCGATCCTGCGCGCCGGCGCGGTCGTCGGCGAGCCCGGACTCTTCGGCGACACGCCGCGCATGGCCAACGTCGAGGCGATGACACCGTGCGTCGTCTGGGCCCTGCGCGGGCCGCGCATGGAAGAGCTCGCGCAGCGCTCGCCCGCGCTCGCGCTCGAGCTGCTGCGCGCCGCGGGCGCGGTGATGGCGGTGCGCATGCGCGCAACGCTTTCGCGCCAGGCGCCGATGACCTGAAGCGTCGCCCGGCGGAAGCCGGGACGACTTCGAGCCTTCACCTGCTCACGCCGGCCTGAGCAGCGACGCCTCGACCACCGCGAGGCGCTCCGGCAAGCCCGAGAGGACGAGAGTGTCGCCGGCGGCGAGCGCCAAGGCGTCTTCCGGACGAAGCACCGCGCCGGAAGCGCGCCGCAGCGATACGACGGTGACGCCGCGGTTCGCGAGGCCGTGCTCACCGAGCGTTCGGGTGACGCTGGCGCTCGTGGCCGGCAGCGTGACGCTCAGGAGCCGCGCCTGGTCGAGTTCTTCGACGGTGTCGTCGTCGGCGCCGTGAAAGTAGCCGCGAAGGAGCCCGTAGCGCGCGTCGCGCTGCTGCTGCACGACGCGCAGCACGCGTCGCATCGGCACGCCGACGAGCGCGAGCGCGTGGCTCGCGAGCATGAGGGAACCTTCGATCGCTTCGGGCACGATCTCGGTCGCGCCGGCAGCGCGCAGCTTGTCGAAGTCGGCGTCGTCGATCGTGCGCACGATCACCGGCACCTGTTGGGCATGCGAATGGACGAGGTGCAGGATCTTGAGCGCCGACGGCGTGTCGTGATAGCTCACCACCACGGCGCTCGCCCGCGCCAGACCCGCCGCCATCAGGCTTTGCAGACGCGCCGCGTCGCCGAAGACGACGCTCTGTCCGGCGGCCGTCGCCTGGCGCACGCGATCGGGATCGAGGTCGAGGGCGATGTAAGCGATCTTCTCGCCTTCGAGCAAGCGCGCCAGGTTCTGGCCGCTGCGACCGAAGCCGCAGATGATGACGTGCGCCTCGGCGTTGATGGCGCGCTTGGCGATCGTCGTCATCGCCACCGATTGCAGCAGCCAGTCGTTGGCCGAGAGGCGCATGACAATCTGGTTCGCGTACAGGAAGATGAACGGCGTCGCGAGCATCGACAGCACCATGCTGGCGAGCACCGGACCTTGCAGCGACACTGGGATCAGCTGCTTCTCCGTGGCCAGGGCGAGGAGGACGAAGCCGAACTCGCCGGCCTGCGCGAGGTAGAGGCCGGTGCGCAGCGCCACACCCGGCGCGGCACCGAAGACGCGCGCGAGTCCGGTGACGAGCACGAACTTAAAGAGCACCGGTGCCGTCGAGAGTGCGAGCACCAGCGGCCATTGCGCGACGATCACCGGCGCGTCGAGTTTCATCCCGACGGTGATGAAGAAGAGGCCGAGCAAGACGTCGTGGAACGGGCGGATGTCGGTTTCGACCTGGTGCTTGAACTCGGTCTCCGCGATCAGCATGCCGGCGACGAAGGCGCCGAGCGCGAGCGACAGGCCGGCGTGCTCGGTGAGCCACGCCAGGCCGAGCGTGACGAGCAGCAGGTTGAGGATGAAGAGCTCCTCGCTCTTCCTGCGCACGACGAGCGTCAGCCACCAGCGCATGACGACGCGGCCGCCGACGAACAGCACCGCGAGCAGCATCGTCGCCTTGAGGCCGGCGATCGCGAGCTCGCCCAGCAGCTCCTTCGGCGACGAGCCGAGGGCCGGTATGAGCACGAGCAGCGGCACGACGGCGAGATCCTGGAACAGGAGCACGGCCATGACGCGTCTGCCGTGCTCGCTTTCGAGCTCGAGCCGGTCGGCCATGAGCTTGACGACGATCGCGGTCGAGCTCATGGCGAGCGCCGAGCCGAGCACGAGCGCGTGCTGCCAGCCGAGGCCCCAGGCGCGGCCGGTCGAAGCCATGATCCAGGCGAGCGCGGCGTTTCCGAGCAAGGCCGCGAGCATCGTCAACACGACCTGGCTCAGGCCCAGGCCGAAGACGAGCTTTCGCATGCTCTGCAGCTTCGGCAGGTTGAACTCGAGGCCGATCACGAACATCAGAAAGACGATGCCGAACTCGGCCAGGTAGCTGACGCCGCCGGCGTCGAACGTGGCGCCGCCGAGCGCCATCGCGTTCGGCCCGATCAGGACGCCGGCGGCGAGGTAGCCGAGCATCGGCGGCAAACGGGCGAGCCGGCACACGACCACGCCCGCGACCGCGGCGACCAGGTAGAGCAGCGTCAACTCGAGCGTCGAGACCATCGTGGTGGGGTCGGCGGGATGGCCGACAGCCTCCTAGAATCGACCGATCCTACTGGACCCATTAGCCCGCCTCGGTGCCCGCCACTTCATCCTTCGACTCGGGCCGCGCCCTCGCGCTGGCGCGCGCCACGCTCGACATCGAGGCGCGCGCGCTCGACGCGCTGAAGGCGCGCCAGGGAGACGGCTTCGTCGCTGCGCTGAAGGCGATCCTCGCCTGCCGCGGCCGGGTGGTCGTCATGGGCATGGGCAAGAGCGGCCACGTCGGCCGCAAGGTGGCGGCGACGCTGGCTTCGACCGGCACGCCGGCGTTCTTCGTCCATCCCGGCGAGGCGAGCCACGGCGACCTCGGCATGGTGACCGGCATCGACGTCGTCCTCGCGATCTCGAACTCGGGCGAGAGCGACGAGATCGGCGCCATCGTGCCGGCGATCAAGCGCCTCGGCGTCACCTTCATCGCGATGACCGGCCGCGTCGACAGCAGCCTCGGCCGCCATGCCGACATCGTGCTCTCGAGCGAGGTCGATCAGGAGGCCTGCCCGCTCAATCTCGCGCCGACCGCGAGCACGACGGCGCAGATGGCGCTCGGCGACGCGATCGCCGTCGCCCTGCTCGATGCGCGCGGCTTTCGCGCCGAGGACTTCGCGCTCTCGCACCCCGGCGGCAGCCTCGGCAGAAAGCTGCTCATGCACGTCGCCGACCTGATGCGCAGCGGCGACGCGGTGCCGCGCGTCTCGGCGACGACGGTCATGACCGACATGCTGCACGAAATGACGACCAAGGGCCTGGGCTTCACCGCGGTCTGCGCCGACGACGGCCGGATCGCCGGCATCTTCACCGATGGCGACCTGCGCCGCCTGATCGAGACCGGCGCCGACCTGCGCGCGATGCGTGCGGGCGACGTGATGAGCGCGTCGCCGAAGCTCGTCCGCGACGACGCACTCGCGGTCGAGGCGGCCGATCGGATGGAGCGCCATCGCGTCACGGGGCTCCTCGTCGTCGATGCGAGCGATCGTCTCGTCGGCGCGATCAACTCGAACGACCTGATGCGAGCGAAAGTCATCTGATGCCGCGCCGTGGCGTATCGCGTCCCGCAATCACGTTCGCGCCCGAGCTGCTGCTCGCCGCACGCGGTCCGGGCGAAGGCATCGCCGCGGCGATCTTCGACGTCGACGGCGTCCTCACCGACGGGCGCGTCTACATCGGCGCCGACGGCGAGACCTTCAAGGCCTTCTCGACGCTCGATGGCCAGGGTCTGAAGCTGCTCGCTGAGGGCGGCATCGTTCCCGTCGTCGTCACCGGCCGCGACTCGGCGGCGGTGCGGCGGCGCATCGCCGACCTCGGCATTGCGCATGCGGCGTACGGGGTCGCCGACAAGCTCGCTGCGGCCATCGCCTTGCTCGATGCGCTCGGCGTGCCCTGGGATCGCGTCGCCGCGATGGGCGACGACTGGCCCGACCTGCCCTTGCTCGATCGCGCCGCCTTCGCCTGCGTCCCGCCGCACGCGCACGTCGAGGCGCGCGCGATCGCCGACCACGTCACCCAGGCCGCGGCCGGCTTCGGCGCGGCACGCGAGCTCTGCGATCTGCTCCTCGTCGCCTCGGGCCGCTACGCCGGACTCCTGCGTGGCCCCTTGTTCGCCCTCGATGGTGCGCGATGACGTCGAGGCCGCGCCCGAGGCGGCCGGTTTCGAGGACGACGCCGTCGATCTCAGCTTCGCCGGGCCGCAGCCTGTTGCTGCCGCACCTTGGCCGCTCCGGCTGCTCGATCTCGTCTCCGCTTACCTGCCGCTCCTGATGATGGCGCTGCTGGCCTCGGCGACCTGGTGGCTGGTGCGCAATGCGCCCGCGCTCGACGCGCCCCTGGCCGCAGCGCCGCTGCGCCACGAGGCCGACTACGCGATGACGCGCTTCGTCGTCCAGCGCTTCGACGCCGGCGGCACCCTCCGTACTCAGATCGAGGGCGAGCGCCTGCGCCACTTCCCCGATAACGACACGCTCGAGGTCGAGGACGCGCGCATTCGCGCGGTCGGCAGCGACGGCCTCGTCACCACCGCCACCGCCAAGCGGGCGCTGGCCAACGGCGACGGCAGCGAGCTTCAGCTGATCGGCGACGCGCACGTCGTGCGGCCCGGTGTCGGCAGCGCCGCGCCGATCGAGTTCCGGAGCGAATTCCTGCAGGCGTTTCGCAATGTCGAGCAGGTGCGCTCGCATCTGCCGGTCGTCGTCACGCGGGGGCAGAGCGTCGTCCGCGCCGGTGGCATGGAGTACGACAACCTGGCCCGAGTCGTCGACCTCAAGGGGCGCACGAGCGCGAGCTTCGCGTCGCCGCCCCGGGCGCCGCCGCGATGAGCGATCCGCTCGTCTTCATCACGGGCGCGTCGAGCGGCATCGGCCAGGCCCTGGCGATGCGATTTCATCGCTCCGGCCATCGCCTCGCGCTCGTCGCGCGGCGCGCCGACGCGGTCGTGCTGTGGGCGCACGCGCAAGGCATCGACCCGAAGCGCTGCTCGGTCTACGCCGCCGACGTCCGCGACGTCGCCGCGATCACGGCGGCCGGGCGCGCCTGCATCGAGTCGCAGGGCCTGCCGGACGTCGTCATCGCCAACGCCGGCATCAGCATCGGCATGGACACCGCGGTGCTCGCCGACATCGAGGTGATGCGCGCGACCTTCGAGACCAACAACATCGGCCTGGCGGCCACCTTCCAGCCTTTCGTGCGGCTGATGTGCGAGCGCGGATCGGGCAGGCTGGTCGGCATCGCCAGTGTCGCCGGCGTCCGTGGCTTGCCGGGCCACGGCGCGTACTCGTCGAGCAAGGCCGCGGTGACGATCTACTGCGAGAGCTTGCGCGGCGAGTTGCGCTCCTTCGGCGTCAAGGTCGTGACCCTGGCGCCGGGCTACATCGATACGCCCTTGACGCGCGGCAACCGCTATTCGATGCCGTTCCTGATGGGCGCCGACGACTTCGCCGATCGTGCCCACGCCGCGATCGCCGCCGGGACACCCTATCGCGTCATTCCCTGGCAGATGGGTGTCATCGCCTGGCTGATGCGGCGACTGCCCGACGCCGTCTACGACCGGCTCCTCGCCGGCAGACCACGCAAGCAACGCCAGGAATGACAAAGGCGGTGAGCTTTCGCTGCACCGCCTCCTGATCGATCGGCTCGGGACGCCGTTTCTCGGCGCCCTGGCTACGGGGTCGACTCAGTAGCCACCGCGGCTGCCGCCGCCACCGCCACCGGAGCGACCACCACCGCCGCCGCCGTAGCCGCCACCGCCACCGGAGCGACCACCACCGCCGCCGCCGTAGCCGCCGCCACCACCGCCGTAGCCGCCGCCACCGCCACCGCCGGAGCGCCCGCCGCCGCCGCCGCCGGCGCCGCCCGTGCCGCCGCCACCGCCGAATCCGCCACGGCTGCCGCCGCCGCCGCCGAATCCGCCCGGCCGCTCTTCGCGCGGTCGCGCCTCATTGACGACGATCGCGCGGCCGTCGAGGGCCTGACCGTTCATGCCGTTGATCGCCGCCTGCGCTTCCGGATCGGAGCCCATCTCGACGAAGCCGAAGCCCTTCGAGCGACCCGTGTCGCGGTCCATCATGACCTTCGCCGACGAGACCGTCCCGTATTGTGCGAACGCCTGCTGCAGGTCCTCGTCGCGCACGTTGTACGAGAGGTTGCCGACGTAGAGTTTGTTGCCCATGGAAAAGCTGCCTTCCTGTTCTTTACCCGAAATGTGGAGCTTCTACCCGTCGTGAACCATTTCAAGAAGGCACTGCTTTTACCCACACAGACTGACGAATATAAGTGAATTGCGGAGAAAGTTTGATCCGGAACAGCCGGAATTGTTGTTTTGCGGCAGCCCCCGGCCACGCCCCATGACGGCGCGCAAACCGGGTGCGCCGCGCATCGCCAGCCTGGTGCCGAGCCTGACCGAGCTCGTCTTCGCGCTCGGGTTGGGCGAACGGCTCGTCGCGCGCACCGGGTATTGCGTCCATCCGGGCGACGGGGTCGCCGGCGTTGCCAAGATCGGCGGCACGAAGGACGTCAACCTCGCCAAGCTGCGCCGCCTGGCGCCGACGCACGTTCTCGTCAACATTGATGAAAACCGGCGCGAGACGATCGAAGCGATCGCCGCCTGGGGTGCCGACGCGCCCGAGATCGTCGTCACCCACCCGGTCGAGCCGGAAGACAACCTGAGCCTCGTTGACCGGCTGACGCAGGTCTTCGCCGATGAGCCCGGCCTGGTGGAGCGGGCGGCCGGTCTGCGCCAAGAGCTCGATGCCGAGCTCGCCGCGACGACGGCCACAGGCCTCCGCGAACAGCGCGTTCTCTATCTGATCTGGCACGACCCGTGGATGACCGTGGCGCGCGACACCTACGTCTCGCGCATGCTCGCCCGCATCGGCTGGCTGACGTTGCCGGAGCAGCGCGGCGGCTTCGCCGGTGCCGCCCGCTATCCCGCGGTCTCCGGCGCCGAGC
>JAYVVB010000448.1:0-4151 GCA_043787455.1 Rhizobacter sp. | reverse complement strand
AGGTCGCCGTCGGGTCGGGCCCACTCGTCCCAGATCGTCACGCCGCGCTCCTGCAGCCAGCGCGCGTTGCCGTCGCCGCGCAGGAACCAGAGCAGCTCGAGGACGATCGAGCGCAGGTGCACTTTCTTCGTCGTGACGAGCGGGAAGCCCTCGCTCAGGTCGAAGCGCATCTGGTGGCCGAACACGCTCTTCGTTCCGGTGCCGGTGCGATCGGCCTTGGCAACGCCGTGGTCGCGCACGTGGCGCAGGAAATCCTCGTACTGCGTGCGCACGGGGCGCGCGCCGACGACGCGCGCGGAAGCTTCGACGAGATGCATGCGACGATTATCCCGTCGCCACAGGTCGAGGGTTTCAGCCCGGCTCGCGCAGGAAGATCTCGACCCGGCGGTTGCGCGCCCGACCGGCTTCGGTCGCGTTGTCGGCGAGCGGCTCGCGGTCGCCGCGGCCCGAGGTCTCGACCCGCGTCGGCGAGACGCCGTGCGCGACCAGGTAGTCGCGCACGCTCTGCGCGCGATCGACCGAAAGCGGGTTGTTGATCGCGGCCGAGCCGGTGCTGTCGGTGTGGCCGACGATGCTCGCGATCGCGCTCGGGTCGCCGGCGAGCGACGACGCGAACGGGTCGAGCACGGCGCGCAGCTGCGGCTTGATCAGGTAACTGTTGGTGTCGAACGAGATGTCGTTCGGGACGTTGAGCCTGAGCTGGTTGTCGGCCGTCCGCGTGACCTCGACGTTGGTGCCGCGAGTCGCCTGCTCCATCGCGACGCGGCGGTCCTCCATGCGCTTGGACCAGAGGTTGCCCGCGATCGCGCCGATCGCGCCGCCGATGACGGCGCCCGTGCCGGCACGGCCGCCGGTGGCTGCGCCGATAACCGCACCCGCAGCCGCGCCGGTACCGGCGCCGACCGCAGTGCCCTTCTCGCGCGGGCCCATGGTGTCGCAGCCGGTCGTCGCGAGTGCGGCGGCGAGGGCGAACACGGTCGTAGATGTGGTCAGGAAACGGGGTCGTTGCATGGTGGTCTCGCGGTCGATTTCAGCGGTCGAACTGTAGCGCCGCCAGACGTGCGTAGAGGCCGCCCACGGCGACGAGTTCCGCGTGCGTGCCGGTCTCGACGATCTCGCCGGCCTCGAGCACGACGATGCGATCGGCGCGCTGCACGGTCGACAGGCGATGGGCGATGACGATCGTCGTCCGGTCCTTCATCGCCGATTCGAGCGCCGCCTGGACCATGCGTTCGCCCTCGGCGTCGAGCGCGCTCGTTGCCTCGTCGAGGAGCAGGAGCGGCGCGTTCTTCAGCATCGCCCGCGCGATCGAGATGCGCTGGCGCTGGCCCCCCGAGAGGCGCACGCCGCGCTCGCCGAGGAAGGTCCGGTAGCCCTCGGGCAGGTCCGTGATGAAGTCGTGGGCGAAGGCGGCTTTCGCGGCGGCGACGACATCGTCGTCGCTCGCATCGGGCCGGCCGTAGCGGATGTTCTCCATTGCGTCGGTGGAAAAGATCACGCTGTCTTGCGGCACGATGCCGATCCGGCCGCGCAAGTCGTCGAGCGCGACCCGGTCGACGCGCTCGCCATCGACGAGGATTGCGCCCGACTCGACGTCGTAGAAGCGCAGGATCAGCTGCAGCACCGTGCTCTTGCCGGCGCCGCTCGGGCCGACGAGCGCGACCGTCTCGCCCGGTTCGACAGCGAGGCTGAAGTGCGCGAGCGTCGGATGCAGTGGCCGCGACGGATAGCGGAAGGTGACGTCGTCGAAGCGCACCGACGAGCCGCCCGTGCGCGGCGCGAGTGGGCGCGGCGACGGCGGCGAGACGATCGGCGAGCTGAGCTGCAGGAGCTCCATCAGTCGCTCGGTCGCGCCGGCCGCGCGCAGCAGGTCGCCATAGACCTCCGACAGCACCGCGACGCTGCCGACGAGGATGATCACGTAGACGACGGTCTGGCCGAGATGACCGGCGGTGATGTCGCCGCGCACGACCGCCTGCGTCCCTTGATAGAGCCCCCAGAGCAGCGCGCCGAACGTCGCACTGATGATGAAGGCGACGAGAAACGAGCGCATCTTCGTCCGCTTCACCGCGGTGCCGAAGGCGCGCTCGGTCGAGGCGCTGAAGCGTTCGGCCTCTCGTTGTTCCTGCAGGTAGCTCTGCACCACCGGCACGGCATTGAGCACCTCGGCGGCGATCGCGCTTGAGTCGGCGATCCGGTCCTGGCTGGCCCGTGACAGGCGCCGCACGCGCCGCCCGAAATAGAGCGAGGGCAGGACGACGAGAACCAGGATCACGAAGACCTGCGTCATCACGACCGGATTCGTGATGATCAGCATCGCCATAGCACCGAGGCCCATGACGGCGTTGCGCAAGCCCATCGACAGGCTCGAGCCGACGACGGTCTGGACCAACGTGGTGTCGGTCGTCAGGCGCGACAGCACCTCGCCGGTCTGCGTCGACTCGAAGAATTCCGGACTTTGCCTGACGACGTGGGCATAGACCGCGTTGCGCAGGTCGGCGGTGACGCGCTCGCCCAGCCAGCTCACCATGTAGAAGCGTGCCGCCGAGAACACGCCGAGAGCGATGCCGACCGCGAACAGGGCGAAGAAGTGCTCGCGCAGCGCCATGACGCGAGCACCCGGGTCGGTGGCGACGAAGCCCTGGTCGATGAGCGACTTGAGCGCCACCGGAAAGACGAGCGTGCTGACCGCGGCGAGGACGAGGAACAGCGCCGCCGCCGCGATCCTCCCCCAATACGGACGGACGAAGGGCAGCAGGCCGCTCAGCGAGCGGACGTTCTTGGGCGAGAGCGTCGCGACGGGCACGTCGCGCGCCGGCACGGGCAGGGCAGCGGAATTCGACACGAGCCGAGTGTAGGAGGATGCGAGCCGGTGCAATTAAAGCGTGGGCAATGACCGCCACGGCATTGGTAGCCTTGACAATAATTGTCTAGGCATGTATATTCTCGTCTATGTCACGCCAATCCATCCCGCCGACGTCGACTCGTTTCTACGAGCCGGTGGGCTACTGTGTCGACGAAAGCGTCGGCTGGTTGATGAAGCGCGCCCTGATGTCGGTCGCGCAGGCTGCGGACCGGCGTCTCGAGCCCAAGGGCATCACCCACGCGCAGTGGGCGCCGCTCTTCATGCTCCAGCGCTGCCGTGCTTCGACTGTGGCCGAGCTGGCGCGCGAGACGCAGAGCGATCCGGGGGCGATGACGCGGCTCCTCGATCGGCTCGAGGCCAAGGGCTTTTGCCGGCGCCAGCGCTCAACCGACGACCGTCGCGTCGTTCGTGTCGAACTCACGGCCGAAGGCGAGGCCGCGGCACAGGAAGTGCCAGCTGTGTTGTCGCAGGTGCTGAACGAGCACCTGGTCGGATTTTCGAAGACCGAATGGTCGCAATTGAAGGACATGCTCAGGCGGATGGTCGCCAACGGCGATGCAGCGGAAAAGGGGAACGGATCGTGAAGGCCTGCGACGGATGCGGCAGCGTCGATGTCAAGGAAGTGGCGCGGACGGTGACGACCTTCGTTCTCGCCGTCGCGTCGATGATCGTCATGACGCTCGCTGGCTGCGCCAACCCGCGCGGCATCGAATCGAAGGCGGCATTGGCCACGCCGACCGCGCTCGGCGCGGTCGATTCGACGGCCGTCGTGCCGATCGCCGCCGACTGGTGGCGCGGTTTGGACGACCCGGTCCTCGCCGACCTGATCGCGCGTGCGACCGCGGGCAATCCGAGCCTGCGTGTCGCCGCGGCACGAGCCGAGCGAGCATCAGCCAACGTCGACTCGGCTCGCGCCAACGAAGGTCCCCAGCTCACCGGCTCGCTCGACGCATCGCGCCAGCGCTTCACCGAGACCGGCCTCTACCCGCCGCCGCTCGCCGGCACCGTCCGCAACACCGCGACGGCTCAGATCAACAGCTCGTGGGAGCTCGATCTCTTCGGTCGCAACCGCGCCCAGCTCGACTCGACGATCGGCACCGAGCGCGCGAGCCGCGCCGACGCCGATGCCGCCCGCGTCTTGCTCGCGGTGAACGTCGCGCGCAGCTACGTGCAGCTCGCGCGGCTGGTGGGGCAGCGCAGCGTCCTCGAACGCGCGCTCGCGCAGCGCGAGGAAGTCTTCTCGCTCACGCGCCAGCGCGTTTCCGCCGGCCTCGACACGGCGGTC
>JAYVVB010000447.1:0-4829 GCA_043787455.1 Rhizobacter sp. | reverse complement strand
CCCAGTGGTAGTCCTCGACGATCAGGATGAGGACGTTCGAAACGGCCTGGCGCAGAAGCAGCGCACGCAGGGCCGCGAGGATCCGCGTCCGCCGCACGGTGGGTGGCAGCGCTGCCCATCCGGGGGCGTCGACCGGCACGTCAAGGAGCGCCTGAAGCGGCGCGAGATCGTCGCCGTCGATGCCGAGCGCTGCTTCGACGAGCTTGCGCCCGACCGTGGCGCGGTTGTCGGCGCGCTCGACGCCGAGCCATGCGCGTAGCAGATTCGCGGCCAGTTCAAATGGTGCTTCTGCGGTGTGCGAGACTGCCGCGACCCGCAGTACCTGGGCACCGGTGCGCGTGACAGTGCGCAAGAACTCGTGCACTAGGCGGGACTTGCCGAGCCCTGCGCTGCCGACCAAGGCAAGCACCTGGCCGCTGCCGAGGCCGGCGCGCCGGAACGACGCGTCGAGCTGGGCGAGCTCGGCACTCCGGTTGACGAAGGGCGTGAGCTCGTGCAGCGAAGACCGGACGTCCCACGACGGGCGCGTCGAGGCCGATAGCAGACGAAATACTTCGAGCGGCTCGGCGAACCCTTTGAAAGCGACCGGGCCGAGCGAGACGAGCGTCGCGTAGCCACGCGCCAGCCGTGCCGTGCGGCTCGTCACACAGGCGGTTCCGGGCTCGGCGTGCTGCTCAGCGCGATGGGCGATGTGTGCGATGACACCGTTCACGCCGAAGTCGCTTTCATCCCGGCCGGTCGGCTGGATCATGACTTCGCCGCTGTCGATGCCGACACGAATCATCAGGCGCGGATCGCCGGCGCCGGCGATCGCGTCGATCATGTCGCACGCTGCCAGACAAGCCTGCACGGCGTGATCCTCGCTGGCGTTCGGCACGCCGAACAGGGCCATGATGCCGTCGCCCTGCACCGAGGTTACCGTGCCGCCGAACCGGCACACCGAGTCCGACATCGTCTGCAGGGCCGGGCCGAGCTGGCCCCTTGCCGCCTCCGGGTCGAGGGCCTTGATCAGCGCGGTCGAGCCGCTGATGTCAGCGAACAGGACGCTGATCAGCCGCAGTTCGCCGTCTTCGAGGAGCGCCGCCCCGCCCGGGGCGCTGGGCGGCGCGGTCTGTATAACTTCGAGCGCGGCGCCGCATTGTCGGCAGTAGCGCGCGGTCGCGCCGGACAGCGTCCCGCATGCAGCGCACACGCTGCTGAGCGATGCCCCGCAGGCTTCGCAAAAGCGGCTGGCGTCGTCGTTCTGCTCCTTGCAGCGCAAGCACGGGATCATGGCGTCACGGCCAGCCGCGAGCCCCTGCAGATCTCGAGATGAATCACCCCAAGTGGCCTTAGACGATCGGCCGGGCCAGCCATTGCGCCACGAGCGGTGGCCAAGTCACGGCGGCCGCATCGTCGTCAGCGGGCGGAATCATTTGCGCGAAGCGAAAACGCGCTTCCGGGTCGTACTTGGCCTTCACGGCTGCGAGTGCCGGCAAGGCGCGCCCCCAGTACCCCAAGGCGAAATCGGGGCAGTCGGCATCTGCGAAGTTCTGGTAGACGCCGTCCGTGCAGTACGGCTCCACCCGTTCGCGCCACCGTCCTAGATAGACGCGCACACGCTGTTCGTCGACCGCGTTGCACCAGAAGCCGGTGACGTAGAGGTTGAAGTCAGCGTGCCGATGAACGAAGGAGCTCGCCTCGACCGGGTAGGCATTGATCGCGCCGCCCCACGCATCGGCGGTAAGGGTGGAATACAAGTTGGCGTGGTCCGCGAAGTCGGCGACGATCGCCTGCCATTCGGGTGCCGCGATGCGAGAAACGAAGCGCGCCTGTCTTAGATTGGACAGCATTCGGTAGCCCTGTCGAACGAACGGCTCCTGCCCGGGGAGTCGTGCCAGAGGTTCCAACGCAGCCTGCATCTGCGCCTCGCTGCCGAAGTACGAGCCGTAGACGTAGAGACGCAAGGTCGCGGGCTCACCCCCTTGCGCATCCGGCCAATGACGCAGGTCGGCTCCGGCATTGAGCTGGGTCGTGTTCTGCGGCAACACACCGTCTTGCAGGGCAAGCAGAGCCGCGACGGCTCGTGGACGATCGGCCGCCTGACGGATCGGCCACGAAAAGGACCAGGGATGCCACTCAGCGGAGGGATGAAGCAGATAGCGAACCTCGAGCAGTACGCCGAAGTTGCCCCCTGTGCCGCCGCGACAGGCCCACCAGAGATCGTGATTGCTGTTATCGCTGGCTTCGACGATGTGGCCGTCGGCGAGCATGACGCGCACGGCAATGACGTGGTCCGAGTGCATACCTAAGGTGCGCGAGCTCGTTCCGAAGCCGCCGCCCTGAACAAAACCGGCCACGCCGACCTGGACCCCGCCCAGCGGCAGCATCAGCCCGCTTGGTTGCAACGCGGCTTTTAGCTGACCCATGGTGCAGCCGCTCTGTGCTGTCGCCTGCCGTGCCGTTACGTCGACCGAGACGTGGTTCATCTCGCTCACGTCGATGACGATCCCGTCGTCCAGCGAAGAGAACCCGGCCAACGAGTGGCCTGCCGAGCGCAAGCGAAACCGAAGATCGAAACGGGAGATCGCTTCTAGGCAGGCGGCGACCTCGGTTTCCTCGCGGCAGAAAACGATTCCGAGTGGCCGAACATCGTTGAAGCGCGGGTTGTAGGTCTCGCGCGCTGCGTCGTATCCCGTGTCGCTTGGCAGGACAATCTGTTGAGGTGCGAGTTTGCTAGCGAGGAAGCTCGCCCAGCCGGGCAACCGGGCAGCGTTACGCGGCCTTAACGTCGCTGGAGGCAGAAGGTCGGCTGATGATGTGGTCGCGGGCGTAGGGAGGAGTTCGAAGGGCCAGACATACATCACGCATCCTCGACAGGTGGAGCAAGACCAATCATCGCTCTAAGGCTATGCTGATCAAGCCAATGTTTTTGTTGCCCAGTGATCGCGTTCGGCTCGAAGGTCGGAATTTGACGACATTCGTCGTCGCCAGCCCCATTTGGATGCGCAGTCATTCTCGGGTGGTCCTTTCGGAGCCGCTTGGCGGCGGTGTTATCCCGCTTTTGGTTCGCTATGCACGGACTTGTGCCAACAGGGGTCGCCTCGCGAGATAGAGGTTGGCCATCGCCAGCGTCACGAACGCGCGAGTCGCGTTCTTGGCCAAGCCGCGGTAGGGAACCTTGTTGAACCCCCACAACCGCTTGACCACCGCAAAGACGTGTTCGACGCGTGCGCGGATCTACTACTCGGATACCAAAAAGGCGTTGATGTGGAGCGCTGGAAGCAAGGCGCAGCCTTGCATCAGATAGCTAAGCTGTTCGATCGGGCGCACACGTCGGTGCGAGGAATACTGGCCGAGACCGGTGGCATTCGTCCACCAGATAGAGGACGTTCGGCAAAGGCTTTGACGCTGGCAGAGCGAGAGGAGAGATCTCCATGGCGACCGTCGACTTGACACGGGTGCGCGGCGACGTATTCTTGTGGACCGCCAAGTGAGCCGATGTTCCTTCTGGCGCTTTCGCGTGAGGAGATCGAATTGACAGCTGCCGTGTCAGGGAAATCCGCCGCCGCATCCTTCGCACGCGTCGCGATGCTCGCGGTTCTTGCCGTCGGCGCCGCAGCTGCGCAGGCCCTTTCTAAGGGCAATGGCGATCTTCGCGTGATGACATACAACGTCAACGAAGGCACGGATTACATTGAGGTCCAGCAGGCGCTGGGTGAACTGCCTTTTTTGTACGCCGTGGGCCAGACCATCGCACAGATCCGTGCCAATGAGCCACGCGAGCGGATGAAGGCGATTGCGCACCAGATCGTCGACGCCAGTCCTGCCCTGGTGAGTCTGCAGGAAGTCGATCGCATTTCGTCGGGCGTTTTCAATCCGGCGACCGGCGCTTGCGGACCGATGACGCTCGAATTCGACATGCTGCAGGATCTGCTGGATGCGCTGGGGGCGCAGGGGGCGCACTACACCGTCGCGGTGCAGCAGCAACAGTACGCGATTCCGCCGCTGCCGGGGCTGTTGCCTAGCAGCGGATTCTTCTGTGCCTCGCTCGTGAACACCGTCGTGATCCTGGCACGCACCGATCTCAAGTCATCCCGCTTCGAATGGAGTAACCCGAGATCGGCAAACTACGAAAATCGGCTGATCTTTCCAACTCCCATTGGGCTGCTGCCGCTGCCGCGGGCGTGGGTGTCCGTCGATGCAACCTTCAACGGCAAAGGGTTCCGCTTCATCGGCACCCATCTGGAGTCGGTCGACTCCACGCTGCGCCGGCTTCAAGGAATGGAGTTGCGATCGGGACCCGCGTCGACGACGATGCCAGTCGTCATCGCGATGGACTCGAACGCGCAGGCAGCCCCACTGCCGCTCGATGCGGCGTACGTGGACTTCATCGGCGCGGGCTATGGGGACGCTTGGGTGGCGAGTGCTCCGCCGGCGGCGGGATTCACTTGCTGCCAAGCGCAGCTCTCCAACAACGTCGTGTCGCAGTTGACGCAGCGGATCGATCTGATCCTGACCCATGGCCCGATCACGACGCAGCGAATTGAGTTGTTCGGCGCCGACCCAGCCGACAAGACCCCGGCCGGATCCTGGCCTTCGGATCACGCGGGAGTCGCAGCGCAGTTGCTCGTCCAGTAAGCGCGTCGCAGGTCGCGCAGCATGCGAGCGCCGGCGAATGGCAGCTCCAGGTGCAACTCGTCGATGCGGCGCATGAGGTTCAGGTCTGCGGCGCTGACGGGCTCGCCCGCGTAGTACAAGCCGCGGCTCGTCGGCTCGTCGGCTCGTCGGCCCGCGGCTCGCCACGGAACACGTCGGCTGCCTTGGGCAGCAGCTGGTTCTTCGAGTCG
>JAYVVB010000446.1:0-8623 GCA_043787455.1 Rhizobacter sp. | reverse complement strand
GCGAGGAAGCGCATCCGCATGGTCGAGCTGCACCAGCAGCGGCTTGTGCTGCTGCCGCCGCGGTTCGCGACGCGGACCCTGCTCGAGCAGTGCTTCAAGGCGAGCGGCGCCGAGCCGGTCGTCGCGGCCGAGATGTCGGCGATCGGGCCGATGCTCGGCTTGGTGCAGCGCATGGCCATCGGCTGCATCGTCGCCACCCACGCGATCCCGCCGGGCATGACCGGCCTGAAGCGGATCCCGCTCGAGAGCCCGACGCCGATCCGCACGCCCGGCCTCCTCTGGCGCCTCGACGTGACCCAGGCCGCAGAGGTCCAGGCGTTCGCTGTCATCCTGCGCCAGACCGCGCTGCGCAACAGCCTGCGCATCGACGGTCTCGGCCGGGCGCTGCCCTCCGTCAGCCGCGCGCCGGAGCTGGCGGCGGACCCTCGCTGACGATCTTTCCGATGCCTGGCTACGAGACCAAGGAGGAGCGCATCGCGATCGCGGGCGTCGACGATCTCGTCGTCCGCTCGTTGCTCGACCGGCAACAGTTTTCCGACAACGATGGCGTCGCCGAGAAGATGGGGATCTCGTCCGCGGGCTGGTCGCTCTTCGGCCTGATCTGGCCGTCGGAGCTGCGCCTCGCGGCACGGCTGGCCGAGCGACCGGTGCGCATCGGCGAGCGCATCCTCGAGGTCGGCTGCGGGCTGGCGGTCGCGAGCCTCGTCGGCCATCGTGCCGGCGCCGACGTGACGGCGAGCGACCGGCATCCGCTGACGGAGCTCTTCCTGCGTGACAACCTGCGCCTCAACGGACTCGAGCCGATCAAGTACCTGCACGGCGACTGGGCGGTCGAGACGCCCGACGCAGAGCCGGGCAGCGACGCCGATGGGGGCGATCGATACGACCTCGTCATCGGCAGCGACCTGCTCTACGAGCGCGATGTCGACGGCGATCTGGCGCGGTTCGTGAACCGTCATGCGAAGCCTGAGTGCGAAGTCTGGATCGTCGATCCCGACCGTGGCAATCGGCCGGCTTTCAACCGCCGCATGGCCGGCGCCGGCTTCGACCTGAGCGAGGAGCGGCTCGATTCGGCCGCGACGCCGACGGCGCCCGCCTACAAGGGACGGCTTCTCGTCTACGCCCGTAAACTCGAGCGTCAGTGAACGCGCCATCCGGGCGCGGTCCTTGCCTCCGGCCTCACCCATGTCCATGACCGATCTCCAGGAGCTGCTCGACAGCAACCGCCGCTGGGCGAAGAAGATGGAGGCAGCGCGGCCGGGCTTTTTCACCGGCCTCTTGCAGCAGCAGGCGCCTCAGTACCTGTGGATCGGATGCGCCGACAGCCGCGTGCCGGCCAACGACCTCGTCGACCTCGAGCCGGGCGAGCTCTTCGTCCATCGCAACGTCGCCAACGTCGTCGTTCATTCCGACCTCAACTGCCTGTCGGTGATCCAGTTCGCGACCGACGTGCTGAAGGTCAAGCACATCATCGTCGTCGGCCATTCGCGCTGCGGCGGCGTGATCGCGGCGCTCGAGAACCGGCGTGTCGGCCTCGCCGACAACTGGATCCGCCATGTCCAGGACGTGCGCAACCGCCACGCGTCCTGGCTCGAATCGCTGCCGGCCACGCAGCGCGTCGATGCCCTGTGCGAGCTCAACGTCGTCGAGCAGGCGCTCAACGTCTGCCAGACGACGGTCGTGCAGGAGGCCTGGCAGCGCGGCCAGGAGCTGGTCGTGCACGGCTGGGTCTACGGGCTGCAGAACGGCCTGCTGCAGGACCTGAACATGACCGTGACGCGCCTCGATGACGCTGGCGCAGCGTACGAGGCGGCGATCGCCGCGGTCCGCGCGCGCCACGTCGAGATCGCGGCCGGGGACACCGGCCGATAGCGTTTCGCGCTTCGATTCGGCATCATCCGACGGCCGGCATCGGCCACACTCTTGGGGATGGCCGGCGGCTCTCGTCGCCCTAGAGTCGCGTCCACGCCCGCATCGTCGTCCGCACGATCGCGGAATCCTCCAGCGGACGATCCATCGGTCACGCAGGAGACAAAGACATGCTCAGAATCACCATCAACGGCGTCTCGCTCGACCCGGCATCGTCGGCGCCGCGGGCCGCTGCGATCGGCAAGGCGAGCGCCGCGACGTCCGACTACATCCTGGTCCAGTCGGCCGAGCCGATGACGGCCGAGCAGCTCGCGCAGCTGAAGAAGGCCGGCGCGGTGGTCCAGGAGTACGTCTCCGACAACACCTACCTCTGCGGCTTCAAGGAGACCGGCCTGGCGAAGGTGCGCGCCCTGCCGTTCGTGGTCTGGGCCGGCGTCTACGACAACGCCTTCAAGATCCCGCCGACCGTGCGGCCGCCGGCCGCGACGGCGCGCTCGGCGACGATCGGCGGCGTCGCTCCCGGGCCGTCGACCTCGCGTGCCTTCCACAAGGTCGACGTCGTCTTCCACAAGGGCATCGACCCGAGCAAGGCCGCCCTGCGCAAGAAGATCGCCGCGGCCGCGCGCGTCGGCCCCGACGACCTCGAGATGAGCCGCAACAAGGTGCGGATGCGCGTGCAGGACCGCTACCTCGACGACATCGCCGCCATCGACGAGGTCCGCTACATGGCGCCGGCGCCGGTGTTCAGGCTCTACAACAATGTCGCCCGCCCGATCCTCCATGCCGACGTCGTCGTCAACGGCACGTCGTATCAGGGCGCGGGCCAGATCGTCGTCGTCAACGACACCGGCTTCGACAAGGGCTCGACGACCAACGTGCATCCGGCCTTCACCGGCCGCGTCGCCAAGCTCGTCGCCCTCGGCCGGTCGACGTCCGACGATCCCGACGGCCACGGCACGCACGTCGCCGGCTCGGTGCTGGGCGACGGCAACTCGCCTTCGATGGGCGGCAAGATCCAGGGCACGGCGCCGAAGGCCAAGCTGATCACGCAGTCGCTGCTCGACGCGGGCGGCGGCCTCGGCGGCATCCCGAACGACCTGCACGATCTCTTCCGGCCGCCCTACGACAACAACAAGGCGCGCATCCAGACCAACTCGTGGGGCTCCGGGCCGGGGCCGTATTCGCCGAGCTCGAACGAGATCGACGACTTCGTCTGGAACCATCCCGATTGCGTCATCTGCTTTGCCTGCGGCAACGACGGCACCGACGGCAACAGCGATGGCGTCGTCGACCCGGGCTCGGTCGCGGGCGAGGCCTCGGCCAAGAACTGCATCACCGTCGGTGCGTCGGAGAGCCTTCGGCCACGGTTCAGCGCGACCTACGGTGCGTACTGGCCGTCCAACTACCCGGCCAACCCGATCCACGACGACCGCATCGCCAACAACGCCGACGGCATGGTCGCGTTCAGCAGCCGCGGGCCGACGAAGGAAGGGCGCATCAAGCCCGACGTCGTCGCGCCGGGCACGTGCATCCTCTCGACGCGCTCGCGCGCTCTCGTCACGGCGTCGACCGACTACGGCGTGTCGAGCGATCCCGCCTTCTTCTTCGACGGTGGCACGAGCATGGCCACGCCATTGGTCGCAGGCTGCGTCGCCGTCGTGCGCGAGACGCTGGTGAAGAACGGCATGCCGACGCCGAGCGCGGCGGTCATCAAGGCGATCCTCGTCAACGGCGCGATGACCGTGCCCGGGCAGTACAGCCCGTCCGAAGCGGGAACGTCGCCCAACATGTCGTCGGGCTGGGGCCGGGTCGACCTCGCCGGCTCGATCATCCTGCCCGGCCCTAACCCCAACGGCGGCTTCGGCGATGGCGGCCCGCTGAAGCAGGGGCAGAGCAGCACGGTGACGATCACGATCCCGCCGAAGAAGCAGTCGAGCGGCGCGCACACGATGGCCACCGGCTTCACGCTCAAGGTCACGCTGGTCTGGACCGATCCGCCCGGCGCCAAGCTGCAGAACGACCTCGACCTCATCGTCACGGCGTCGAACGGTCAGGTGCGCCACGGCAACATGGGCACAGGCAAGGGCTTCGACCGGGTCAACAACGTCGAACAGGTGGTGTGGGACAACATCCCGGCCGGCACGGTGACGATCACGATCACGGCCTTCCACATCACCCAGTTCGCGCAGCCCTGGGCCTATGCCTGGCGGATCAGCTGATCCGGGTGCGAGCGGCGTCGTTATGCACCCAGATAGCGATGCCAGAGCGACGGGTCGGCTGCCATCTCGTCCGAGCTGCCGCGCCAGGCGACGCGGCCCTTCTCGACGATGACGTGGTGGTCGCCGATCGCGACCAGGCGGCGCACGTACTTGTCGATCACGATCATCGCCAGGCCGCCGTCGCGCAGCTGCGCGAGCGCGCGCCAGATCTCCTCGCGCACCAGCGGCGCGAGACCTTCGGTCGCTTCGTCGAGGATCAGCAGCAACGGGTTCGTGACGAGGGCGCGGCCGATCGCGAGCATCTGCTGCTCGCCGCCGGAGAGCTGGTTGCCGAGATGGCCACGCCGCGCGACGAGGGCGGGGAAGAGCTCGAGCACGCGGCTCGGTGTCCAGGTCGCGACCCCTTCGGGCGAGGCGCGATGAAAGGCGCTGAGGTGCTCGTCGACACTCAGGTTGGCGAAGATCTGTCGTCCTTCCGGCACGAGAGCGATGCCGGCGCGGGCGACGCGGTTCGCGGTCCAGCCCGTGATCTCGCGACCGGCGAGGCGGACGCTGCCGGCGCTCGGCGCGACGAGGCCCATCATCGTGCGCGCGAGCGTCGTTTTGCCCATGCCGTTGCGGCCGAGGACGCCGACGATCTCGCCCGGTGCGACCGCGAGATCGATGCCGAAAAGCACCTCCGATCGGCCGTAGCCGGCGTGGATGTCGCGAAGCTCGAGAAGCGGCGCCGTCATCACGTCGCCTCGTCACCGAGATAGGCCGCGATCACCGCGGCGTCTGCGCGCACCGCGTCGGGGGCGCCGGTCGCGATCACGCGTCCGCCGACGAGCACCGAGACGCGGTCGGCGAGGCGGAACACCGCGTCGACGTCGTGCTCGATGAGGAGGACTGCGCTGGTCGTGCGGACGACGCCGATCAGCCGTTCCATGCGCGTCGATTCGTCGCCGCCCATGCCGGCCATGGGCTCGTCGAGGAGCATCAGGAGCGGTCGGCTCGCGAGCGCCATGCCGACCTCGAGCGCGCGCCGCTCGCCGTGCGAAAGCTGGTGGGTGGCGTGCGTCGCCTTTGCGGCGAGGCCGATGTCGTCGAGCACCTCGCGCGCACGCTCGAACTCCTTCGCGTCGCTGCGCATCGGCTGCCACGCGCGAAAGCTGCTGGCCGAGACCGCCTGCACCGCAAGCGCCAGGTTGTCGAGCACGCTCGTGCTCTTGAACAGGCGCGTGATCTGGAACGAGCGCACGAGTCCGCGGCGCGCGCGTTGGTGCGGCGCGAGCGCGGTGACGTCGACGCCGTCGAAGACGATCCGGCCGCGATCGGGGGCGAGCTGGCCGCCGAGCTGCGCGACGAGCGTCGTCTTGCCGGCGCCGTTCGGGCCGATCAGCGCGTGCACCTCGCCAGGGTGCACCTGCAGGTCGACGCGGTCGGTCGCGACCAGTGCGCCGAAGCGCTTCTCGAGGCCGCGCACGTCGAGCAGCGGCGGCGTCATCGCGATCTTCGCCTGCGTTCGCGCAGGGTCGCCAGCACGCCGACGAGGCCCCGTCGGGCGAAGAGGATGACGGCGAGCAGCACCCAGCCGGTCCAGAACTCCCAATGCTCGGTGTAGGCGCCGAGCACTTCCTGAAGCAACAGGAGCACCGCGGCACCGACGAGTCCGCCCCAGACCGTGGCGACGCCGCCGAGGATCACCATCACCATCAGCGTGCCCGACTGCGTCCAGTGCAGCACGTTCGGGCTGACGTACCCTTGCAGGTTCGCGCTCAGCGCGCCGGCGACGCCGCCGAGCGCGCCGGCGACGACGAAGACGACTAGCTTTGCGCGGTACGCCGGAAAGCCGAGCGCCTCGGCGCGAACTTCGTCGTCGCGCAGGGCGAGGACGGCGCGGCCGAAGCGCGAGGGCACGAAGCGCGCGAGCGCGAGCAGCGTCAGCGCGAGGACGGCGAGCGCGACGTAGTAGAACGCGAGCGGATCCTTGAGGTCGAGCACCCGGTCGCCGAGGGAGAAGAGCGAGCGGGCGCGAATGTTGAGTCCTTCGTCGCCGCCGTAGCCCTTCACCGAGTTGGCGAGGTAGAAGAGCATCTGCGCGAAGGCGAGCGTGATCATGATGAAGTAGACGCCGCGCGTGCGCAGCGAGACTCCGCCGATCATGAGCGCGACCAAGGCCGTGATCGCGACTGTCGCCGCGAGATGGAGCACGCCGCTCTGCACGCCCTCGCTGAGCATGATGCCGGTGACGTAGGCGCCGACACCGACGAACGCGGCGTGGCCGAACGAGACCATGCCGCCGTAGCCGAGGACGAGGTTGAGGCTGGTCGCGGCGATCGCGAAGACGACGATGCGGCTCGCCAGGCTCAGGTAGAAATCGAGCCCGAGCGCGCGCAGCACGAAGGGGAGGGCGAGAGCGGCGGCCGCGGCGAGCGCGACCGGCAGCGCGCGGCCGAGGCGCCGCATCAGCCGCGCGCCGGGAACAGGCCTTGCGGCTTGATCGCCAGGACCACGGCCATGAAGACGTAGACGGCGATCGATGCGATCGCCGGCCCGGCGGCGCTCGCCCATTGCGGTGGCAGCATCTCGCGCAGCGCGTGCTGCAGGAACGTTCGGCCGAGCGTGTCGATGCAGCCGACCAGCACCGCGCCGACGAGCGCGCCGCGGATCGAGCCGATGCCGCCGATGACGATGACGACGAAGGCGAGGATGAGGATGTTCTCGCCCATGCCGACCTGCACCGCGAGCAGCGGGCCGAGCAACGCACCGGCGACCGCACAGAGCGCCGCTCCGATCCCGAAGACGGCCGTGAAGAGACGCGGAATGTTCGTGCCCATCGCCGTTGCCATCTCGCGGTTCGACGCGCCGGCGCGAACCAGCGCGCCCAAGCGCGTCTTCTGCACCAGGAGCCAGAGCAGCAGCGCCAGCGCGAGGCCGACGCCAAGGATCAGCAGCCGGTAGGCTGGATAGAGCAGACCCGGCAGCAGCTCGACCGGGCCGGCGAGGGCGGCCGGCGCCGAGAGCGGCAGGTCGTTGCCGAAGACCATCTTCGTGCCGTCGTTGAGGATCAGGATCAGCGCGAAGGTCGCGAGCACCTGCGAGAGATGGTCGCGAGCGTAGAGCGTGCGCAGCAGGCCGGCTTCGAGGACCATGCCGAAGATGGCCGTCAGCGCGACCGCGCCGAGCACGCCGAGGACGAACGAGCCGGTGAGCGCGACCAGCCACGCGGCGATGAACGCGCCCACCATGTAGAGCGATCCGTGCGCCAGGTTGATCATGTCCATGACGCCGAACACCAGCGTCAGGCCGGCGGCGAGCAGGAACAGCATCAGGCCGAACTGCAGTCCGTTCAGCGCCTGCTCGACGATCAGCACGCTCGCCATGTTCTTCCACCCCCTCCCGCTCGCGGGAGAGGGCCGGGGTGAGGGTCGCGCCGTCTCACTTCATCGCGCAGGCTTGCACGTACGCGTCGCCGTGGTTCTTCAGGATCGGCTCGTTGAACGACTTGTTGATCAGGCCGCCCTTGCCGTCGTTGCCGATCGTGCGCACGTAGTAGTTCTGGATCGGGTACTGGTTGGTGTTGAACTTGAACGGGCCGCGCACGGACTCGAAGCGCGCCGCCTTGAGCGCCTTCAGAACCGCCGGCTGGTCGTCGAGCCTGCCCTTGACGTCGCGCACCGCCGCGTTGATCAGAAGCGCAGCGTCATAGCCTTGCGAAGCGTAGAGCGTCGGCACGCGCTTGTATTCCTTCTCGAACTCGGCCACGAACCTGACGTTGGCCGCGTTGGTGAAGTCGGGCGACCAGTGGGCGGTGTTGAAGAGTCCGGCCATCGCGCTGCCGACCGGATTGATCACGTCCTGGTCGGCCGAGAACCCGGGCAGCAGCAGCGTCGTGTCCTTGCCGAGGCCGGCGCCGACGTACTGCTTGATGAAGTTGATGCCCATGCCGCCGGGCAGGAAGATGTAGACGGCCTGCGGCCTGGCGGCGCGGATCTCGGCGAGCTCGGCGGCGTAGTCGAGCTGGCCGAGCTTGGTGTAGTTCTCGCCGACGACCTGGCCCTTGAAGGTGCGCTTGAAGCCGGCGAGCGAGTCCTTGCCGGCCTGATAGTTCGGCGCGACGAGGTAGACGCTCTTCAGGTCGCGCGTGTTGGCGTACTGGCCCGCGGCCTCGTGGTACGCGTCGTTCGGCCAGGAGACGGCGAAGAAGAGCGGGTTGCAGTCCTTGCCGGCCATCGACGACGGCGCCGCGTTCGGGCTGATGTAGATCGTCTTGTTGTCGATCGCCTCGGGCAGCGCCGCGAGCATGATGTTCGAGAACACGACGCCAGTCATGAAGTCGACCTTGTCGCGCTTGATGTCCTTTTCGAACAGCTGCTTGGCGACGTCGGGCTTGAACTGGTCGTCGCTGACGATCACCTCGGCCGGCAGGCCGCCGAGCTTGCCGCCGTTCAGCTTGACGGCGAGGAGGAAGCCGTCGCGGATGTCGACGCCGAGGGCGGACGACGGGCCGGACAGCGTGCTGACAAAGCCGACCTTCACCTTGTCGGCCGCGT
>JAYVVB010000445.1:0-8216 GCA_043787455.1 Rhizobacter sp. | reverse complement strand
GGCGCGCTCTGAGGCCTTCGATCGGAGCAGGGCGAAGGGGCCTCGGCATGCTGCAGATCTGGGGCCGTCGTGCAGACGCCCGAGTAACGCGCGCTCAATCCGAACGCGCTCGTGTCGACGATCGAGGACGACGCCGACGGCTTTTGCCTGCCTCGCGTCGCGCGCGTACCTGTGCGGCAACCGCCTCTCGATGGCCGACATCCCCATTCCGAGGTTTCGACAAGGGCGGCGAGCAGCGTGGTCATGTGCTCAGTTTCAGTGTCCGCCGTAGCATGGGGTCATGACCGACCCAGCGCCCTATGTGCCGCCCGCCGTCTGGACCTGGAAGCAGGACAACGGCGGCCGCTTTGCGAACATCAACAAGCCGACGGCCGGATCGACGCACGAGAAGGAACTGCCGATCGGACGCCATCCGATGCAGCTCTACTCGCTGGCCACGCCGAACGGCGTCAAGGTCACGGTGATGCTGGAAGAGCTGCTCGTCCTCGGCCATGTCGGCGCCGAGTACGACGCGTGGCTCGTCCGCATCAACGAGGGCGAGCAGTTCGGCAGCGGCTTCGTCGCCGTCAATCCGAACTCCAAGATCCCGGCCCTGCTCGATCGCAGCGGGCCGAAGCCGATCCGGGTGTTCGAGTCGGGCGCGATCCTCTTTCACCTGGCCGAGAAGTTCGACGCCTTTCTGCCGGCCGGCGGAGACGAGCGTGCCGAATGCCTCTCGTGGCTGTTCTGGCAGATGGGCAGCGCGCCGTTCCTCGGCGGCGGCTTCGGTCACTTCTACGCCTACGCGCCGAGCAAGATCGAATACGCCATCGACCGCTATGCGATGGAAGTGAAGCGCCAGCTCGACGTGCTCGATCGTCGCCTCGCCGAGAGCTCTTACCTCGCGGGGAACGACTACACGATCGCCGACATGGCCGTCTGGCCCTGGTACGGCACCCTCGTCAAGGGACAGCTCTACGAATCCGGCGAGTTCCTCCGGGTGAAGGACTACGGCAACGTCTTGCGCTGGACCGACGAGATCGCCCGGCGGCCGGCGGTGCAGCGCGGGCGCATGGTCAACCGGACCTGGGGCCAGCCGTCGAGCCAGCTGCACGAGCGTCACGACGCCATTGACTTCGAGACGCGCACGGCGGACAAGCTCGCGCCGTCGACTTGACGCCTGGGACGTCGGGGCCATGACGATGATCACCCTCTACGACTGCGCCACCGCGCCGAGCCCGCGTCGCGCCCGCATCCTGCTGGCGGAGAAGGGCGCCGCGTACGAGACCGTCGAGGTCGACCTGCGCCGAGGCGAGCAGCTGAGCGACGCCTACCGCCAGGTGAATCCGCAATGCACGGTGCCGACGCTGCGCACCGACGACGGGCTGCTGCTGACAGACAACGCCGCGATCACGGCCTGGCTCGAGGCCCGCTTTCCCGAGCCGCCCGTTCTCGGCGTCACGGCGGCCGAGAAAGCCGAGATCGCGAGCTGGAACTGGCGCGTCGAGTTCGAGGGTCTGCTGGCGATCGCCGAGGCGATGCGCAACAGCGCACCGGCGATGACCGAGCGGGCGCTGGCCGGGCCGGTGAACTACGCGCAGATCCCCGAGCTGGCGCAGCGCGGCCTCGCCCGGGCGAGGCAGTTCTTCGCCACGCTGAACGAGCGGCTGGCCGGTCGCGACTTCCTCGCCGGCGACCGCTTCAGCATCGCCGACATCACCGCGGTGGTGGCCGTCGATTTCGCGCGCGTGATCAAGCTCCGGGTCGACGCGCAGTGGCCCGAGTTGCAACGCTGGCGGACCGGGATGGCGCGGCGGGCGGCGATGTCGCTTTAGGGCTCGTACGCGTGGGCGTTCGCGCGGCGGGCAAGGGCCTTCTAGAATTTGCCATCCGCCCCCATCGCTTCAGGACACCGCCATGCCCCTCGTCTCCATGCGCCAGCTCCTCGACCACGCCGCCGAGAACGGCTACGGCATCCCGGCCTTCAACGTCAACAACCTCGAGCAGGTGCAGGCGGTGATGAGCGCTGCCGACGAGGTCGGCGCGCCGGTCATCCTCCAGGCGAGCGCCGGCGCCCGCAAGTACGCCGGCGAGCACTTCATCAAGCACCTGATCCAGGCCGCGATCGAGAGCTGGCCGAAGGTGCCGCTCGTGATGCACCAGGATCACGGTCAGAGCCCCGACGTGTGCAAGAGCGCCATCGACCTCGGCTTCTCGTCGGTGATGATGGACGGCTCGCTCGAGGCCGACGGCAAGTCGATTGCGAGCTACGACTACAACGTCGACGTCACCCGCAAGGTCGTCGACATGGCGCACGCCCGGGGCGTGACGGTCGAGGGCGAGCTCGGCTGCCTCGGCTCGCTCGAGACGATGCGCGGCGACAAGGAAGACGGCCACGGCACCGAATCGACGATGACGCGCGAGCAACTCCTCACCGACCCGGAGCAGGCCGCCGACTTCGTCAAGAGGACGCAGCTCGACGCGCTCGCAATCGCCATCGGCACGAGCCACGGCGCCTACAAGTTCACTCGCAAGCCCACGGGCGACATCCTCGCCATTGACCGGATCAAGGCGATCCACAAGCGCATTCCGAACACGCACCTCGTGATGCACGGCTCGTCGAGCGTGCCGCAGGACCTGCTCGCCGAGATCCGCAAATACGGCGGCGCGATGAAGGAGACCTACGGCGTGCCGGTCGAGGAGATCCAGGAAGCGATCAAGCACGGCGTGAGGAAGATCAACATCGACACCGACGTTCGTCTGGCGATGACGGCGGCGATCCGCAAGTACCTGGCCGAGAACCCCGAAAAGTTCGATCCGCGCGACTACCTGAAGCCGGCGCGCGAGGCGGCGAAGAAGATCTGCCGTCAGCGCTACGTCGAGTTCGGCTGCGAGGGGCAGGCGGCGAAGATCACACCGCAGCCGCTGGCGACGGTCGCCAGGCGCTACGTCCAGGGCGAGCTCGCGCAGACGGTGGTGTGAGCCACCGACTGTCATCCTGAGCGACAGCGAAGGATCTCGGCAGTCGATTGGCAGGGATCCTTCGCTTCGCTCAGGATGACAATCCCGCCCAGATGACGGCTACCCTTTTCGAAACCACGATCCACTCCCTGCCGCTGATCGCGCGCGGCAAGGTTCGCGACAACTACGCCGTCGGCGCGGACCGGATGCTGATGGTGGCGAGCGACCGCCTGAGCGCGTTCGACGTCGTCCTGGGCGAGCCGATCCCGCACAAGGGCGAGGTGCTGACGCAGGTCGCGCTCTGGTGGTTTGCGCGCATCGGCCACATCGTCCCGAACCACCTCACCGGCGACGACCCCGAGAGCGTCGTCGCCGCCGACGAGCGCGATCAGGTGCGTGGCCGCTCGATGCTCGTGAAGAAGCTCAGGCCCTTGCCGATCGAGGCCGTCGTGCGCGGCTACCTCGCGGGCAGCGGCTGGAAGGAATACCAGGCGAGCGGCTCCGTTTGCGGCGTGCCGCTGCCGCCCGGGCTCGTCAACGCGTCGAAGCTGCCGGCGCCGATCTTCACGCCGGCGACCAAGGCCGAGATGGGCGAGCATGACGAGAACATCGACTTCGATCGCGCCAGCGACATGATCGGCGCGGAGCTGGCGACGAGGGTGCGCGACACGGCGATCCGCCTGTACTCGGAAGCGGCCGCGTTCGCGCTGACGAAGGGCATCATCATCGCCGACACGAAGTTCGAGTTCGGCCTCGACGACGACGACACGCTGACGCTGATGGACGAGGTGCTCACGCCCGACTCGTCGCGCTTCTGGCCGGCGGAGAGCTACGCCGAAGGCACGAACCCGCCGAGCTACGACAAGCAGTTCGTGCGCGACTGGCTCGAGAGCGTTCGCATCGACGGCCAGCCCTGGAACAAGCGGCCGCCGGCGCCGCCGATGCCGGCCGAGCTCGTGAAGAAGACCGCCGACCGGTACGTGTCGGCACTCGAGCGCCTCACCGGCACAACGCTCGCCGTGCGCTGAGGCGCCCGCACCGGCGACGTCCCGTGCCGTCGTGCCCGCGCGCTCAGCGCGGCTCGGACGTCTTCCAGGCCGCCATCAGCGTGTTCGACGGCAGCGTCTCGTCCAGCAGCTTCCTGCCCTGCTCGATACCCGAGACGGGCGCCTTCGTCAGGTCGGTGAGGCCGATCTGCATCAGCACGCTCGCCTGGTCCCAGTAGATGTGCTCGTGGCAGAGCTTGTCGCCGCGGAACTTGACGATCGCGACCAGCGGCACCTCGACGCGCTTGCCGGTCGGCGCGACGCCGGGAAGCATCCACGGCACCTCGGTCGTGTGCGTGAAGGTGAAGAGCATCTCGTCGACGATCTGGGTTGCGCCGACCGTGCGCGAGATCGGCAGCAGCGCCGTGTCGGGCGGGTTGCTGTTCACGAAGTGGTGCTTGTAGAAGCGCGACAGCATCTTCGCGCCGACGCCGCCGGTCATCGTCGGGATGTGGTTGACGTAGGGCTCGGCGACCATCGTCGCCATGGTCGCGTCGACGTCGCGCGTGCCGAACTCGTACTCGCAGTGCTTGTCCCACAGGGCGGCGAGGTCGTAGACCGGCCCGATCTCGCGCTTCAGGGTAGTGAGGCTGCGCTGGTGCGCCATCAGTGCCGAGGCCTTGTCATAGTGGTCGCCGCCCTTCCTCGCGAAGGCATGGTCCTGGCCGGGGTACAGGTAGAGCTCGACGTTGGCGCGTCCGCGCGCCGCTTCGGCGATCTGCGCCTGCGCCTCGGGCGGGCAGAACTTGTCGAGCCCGGCGACGTGCATGACGAGACGGCCCTTGACCTTGTCGATCTCGCCCAGCGCCTTCTCGATGCCGACGCCGTAGTAGGCGACGGCGACGTCGGCATCGGTGCGGGCCGCGGCGAGGTACGCGAGCTTGCCGCCGAGACAGAAGCCGAGCACGCCGGCCTTGCCGTTGCACTGCGGCATCGCCCGCAGCACGTCGAGCGCCGACTGGATGTCCTCGACGCCCCTGGCTTCGTCAAAGCCACCGTAGTAGCCGAAGGCGCGCTGCATGTCCTCGGCCGAATGGCCGAGCTGGATGCCCGGCTCCTGACGCCAGAAGAGGTCGGGAACGAGGACGACGTAGCCTTCCTCGGCATAGTCGTCGGCGATGTCGCGCATCGTCGGGTTGACGCCGAAGATCTCCTGCGCGATGACGAGACCGGGGCCGCTGCCCGACTTAGGCAACGCGAGGTACGCGCCGAAACGGCCGCTGCCGTCGCGCGCCTGAATGCTGATCGGAAGGTGTTGCATCTGAGAGCTCGCTGAGGTGAGGAGGGCAGAGCGTGCCACTTTACTTCCAACTCTTCGTCAGTAAACTAGCCCGGCCGCTTCTCCTGCGGTCACCCGGAGTGCGAATGAAGCCGTTGACCCGTAGAACGATGCTCGGAGCCGGCGGAGTGGCCGCCGTCGGCCCTCTCACCGCGCTGTTTCCCGGCCTCGTGTTCGGGCAGGCCGCCGACTCGCTAACCATCGCCTACAACGTCGCGCTGCCGAGTTGGGACCCGACCAGCGGGCCATCGGCGGTGAACCCGACGCTGCAGGCGCTCTGGAAGAGCGTCTTCGACCAGTTCATCGACCAGAACAACGATGCGTCGTTCAAGCCCGGCCTGCTCACGAAGTGGGGCTGGAACGCTGACAAGACCAAGGTCGAGATGGAGGTGCGCTCGGGCGCGTTCTGGCACGACGGCTCGCCGGTGACGGCGCAGGACATCGTCTGGAACCTGATCCGCGCCGCCGATCCGAAGACCGGCAACCCGGTGGGCGCGATCATCTGGTCGAGCGTCACGAACCTGAAGGCCGAGGGCAACAAGATCAGCGGCGACGTCAAGCAGTACGTCGCCGATCTCTTCAAGTGGATGGCCTTCCTCACCGGCTACGCGATCCCGCAGGCGCACTACGAGAAGGTCGGCGCGGCCGGCTTCGAGAAGCAACCGATCGGATCGGGCCCGTACTTGGTCGACGAGTTCGTCGCCGGCTCCTACGTCAAGCTGAAGGCGTTCGACAAGTACTGGGGCCCGAAGCCCGTGTTTCGCAACGTCACGGTGAAGTTCGTCACCGACCCGAGCGCGCGCGTCGCCGAGATCGAGAGCGGCAAGTCCGACATCACGCTCGGCATCCCGTTCGAGGAATACGACCGGCTGAAGGCCAAGCCCGGCCTCGCCGGCTCGACGGCGCCGATCTCCGACATCGCGATGATGTTCATCTCGAGCGTCGAGCCGATGACCGACCCGAACGTGCGCATGGCCGCAGTGCACGCCGTCGACAAAGAGGCGATCGTGAAGCGCCTGCTGCGAGGCTACGGCGTCGTCATCCACACGCTGCAGGCGCCGGGCTACGCCGCGTTCGACCCGACGATCAAGGTCAAGTACGACCCCGAGCTCGCCAAGTCGCTCCTCGCCAAGTCGGGCTACAGCCCGGCCAAGCCGGTGAAATTCAAGGTGCAGACGACGCGCGGCTATCTGCCGAAGGACTACGAGACGGTGCAGGCAATCGTCGGCATGTGGCGGAAGGTCGGCATCGACGCCGAGATCGAGGTCTACGACATCGCCAAGCACTTCGAGCTGCGCATGAGCGGCAAGCTCGCGCCGATGGCGTACTACGACTGGGGCGACTCGATCGGCGACCCGAACGACTCGACCGGCTTTGCGATGTTCAGCATGAGCCCGCATTCGGCCTGGAAGAGCAAGGAGGTGGACGCGATGATCGGCCCTCTTTGGGGCGAGAAGGACGAGGCCAGACGCATCGCCGGCTGGAAGAAGGTCGACCGCTACATCGCCGAGAACGCGCTCGTGCTGCCGCTCTACCAGCAGGTGCAGCCGGTGATCTACAAGAAAAGTCTGGTGTTCACGCCGAACGCCGCGGGCTTCGTCATGGCGCAGACGATCAAGAAGGCGTGACGCTTTCGCGTCCCATCGGCTTTTCCCACTGAACGAAAGCGACCCGTCATGAGCAGCTTCTTCATCCGCGTCGCGCTCTGCGCCGCCCTGGCCGCGGGCGCGTCCTCCGGCTGGGCCGGCGAGAAGACGATTCCCGGCGTGCGCGGCCTCGATCACGTCGGCGTCACGGTGCCCGACATCGAGCAGGCGGTGACGTTCTTCACCGAGGTCGTCGGCTGCAGCGAGGCGTTCCGCTTCGGGCCCTTCATGGACGACAAGGGCACGTTCATGCAGGACCTGGTCAACGTCGACCCGCGCGCGGTCATCAAGCAGATCGTGATGATGCGCTGCGGCCAGGGCTCGAACATCGAGCTCTTCGAGTACACCGCGCCCGGCCAGCGCACCGAGGAGCCGAAGAACAGCGACCTCGGCGGCCACCACCTGGCCTTCTACGTGAAGGACATCGATAAGGCCGTCGCCAAGGCCAAGGCCGACGGCCTGAAGACCTTCATGGGCCCGTTCCCGATCAAGGAAGGCCCGGCCGCAGGCCAGTCGATCACCTACGTCCTCTCGCCCTGGGGCATGCAGCTCGAGCTGATCAGCTACCCGAAGGGCATGGCCTACGAGAAGACCGCGAAGACGCGCCTCTGGGCGCCCGGCCACTGAGTCGCGCCGCGCGCGCGGCGCCGCGCCGGTCGCCGCGTTCCGAGTTGCGACGATGAGCCCGCTGGTTCTCGCTCGTCGATTGCTGCTGGTCGTGCCGACGCTCTTCGGCGTCGCCCTCGTCGTCTTCGTGCTGATGCGGGTCGTGCCCGGCGATCCGGTTTCGATGATGATCGGTCCCGGCGCGACCGCCGACGATATCGCCGCCCTGCGCTCGCTCTACGGCCTCGACCACGGCCTCGCGACGCAATTCGCCTACTACCTGCGCGACCTCGTCGGCGGCGACTTCGGCGTCTCGATCTCGAGGAAGCAGCCGGTCGTCGAGCTGATCGCCGCGCGGCTGCCGCTGACGCTCGAGCTCTCGGCGCTGGCGACGCTGATGGCGCTCGCGCTCGGCATCGCCGCGGCGCTCGCGGCAACGCACTGGCGTCGGCGCGCGATCGAGCGCGGCATTGATGCCGCGACCGGGGTGGTCACCGCCATCCCCGACTTTCTCTGGGGCCTGCTCGGCATCCTCGTCTTCGGCGTGCTGATGCCGGTACTGCCGGTCTTCGGCCTGATGGACTCGGAGCTTCGCTTCGAGTCGCGCAGCGGCTTCGTCCTTGTCGAAGCGCTGCTGCGCGGGCGCTTCGACGTCGTCGGCTCGGTACTGTGGCACCTGCTGTTGCCGGCGACGGCGCT
>JAYVVB010000444.1:0-2942 GCA_043787455.1 Rhizobacter sp. | reverse complement strand
ACCGCGATCGGCAGCCGGCTGCCGACGAGATCGGCGAAAAAGATCGACGGCGACGGCAGCACCTCGACGAGGCTGAGGCGAGCCTCGAACTGCTCGCTCCGGTTCTTCGCGAAGCGCGGCCAGGCGTCGGCACCGGGGATGATGGCGGCGAGCGCGGCCATCATCTGGCAGCCGTTGCAGACGCCGAGCGCGAACACGTCGGGTCGCGCGAAGAAGGTCGCGAACTGGTCGGCGAGCTGTGAGTTGAAGAGGATCGATCGCGCCCAGCCTTCGCCCGCGCCGAGGGTATCGCCGTAGCTGAAGCCGCCACAGGCGACGAAGCCGGAGTACATGTCGAGCCTCGCCCTGCCGGACTGCAGGTCGGTCATGTGGACGTCGTAGGTGTCGAAGCCGGCCTGATCCATCGCGTAGCTCAGCTCGACATGGCTGTTGACGCCCTGCTCGCGCAGCACGGCGACCTTCGGCCGCATGCTGACGATGGCCGGCGCGCTGTCCAGCGCGGCCGCCGCGACGAGATGAATGTGCAGGCCCGGATCGTCGACCCGCCCCGCGGCCTGGTGCTCGGCGTCGGCCGACGCCGGGTTGTCGCGCAGCCGGGCGATGCGCCAGCTCACCTCGTCCCACGCCTGATGCAAATCGCGCAGCGGCGCCGCGAACACGGACTTGGCGTCGCGCCAGACCTCGACGACGGCGCGCGCGTTGGTCTTGCCGATGGCGTGGCTGTGGCGGCTGAGGCCGCACGCCCGCAGGATCTGCATCGCCTCGTCGCGACGCGCGGTCGGCACCTGGATGACGACGCCGAGCTCCTCGTTGAAGAGCGCACGCAGGGTCAGCTCCTCGCGCAGCGCGCTCACCTGCGTCGCCCAGTTCTTCGAGTCGCCGTACTCGGCGCGGCTGTCGGCGATGCCGTCGCTTTCGGTGACGAGCAGGTCGACGTTGAGGCTGACGCCGAGGTGGCCGGCGAAGGCCATCTCGCACACCGTTGCCCAGAGGCCGCCGTCGCTGCGGTCGTGGTACGCGAGGACGAGGCCGGCGGCCCGCAATCGCGCGACGGCGTCGACCAGCGCCTTCAACTGCGCCGGCTCGTCGAGGTCGGGCACCTCGTCACCGAACTGGCCGAGGACCTGCGCGAGCATCGATCCGGCCATGCGCTTCTTGCCCTGGCCGAGGTCGACGAGGAGGAGCGTGGTGTCGCCGGCCACCAGTTGCGGCGTCGACGAAGTACGCACGTCGTCGAGCGTCGCGAAGGCGCTGACGACGAGGCTCACCGGCGCCGTCACCTGTTTCGTCTCGCCGTCGGCGTCGCGCCAGCGCGTGCGCATCGACAGGCTGTCCTTGCCGACAGGCACGCTGATGCCGAGCGCTGGACAAAGCTCCATGCCGATCGCGCGCACGGTGTCGTAGAGCGCGGCGTCGTCTCCAGGAGAGGCCGGATCGTCGCTGCATGCCGCCATCCAGTTGCAGCTGAGCTTGACGCGGTCGAGCTCGATCGGCGCCGCGAGCAGGTTGGTGATCGCCTCGCCGACCGCCATGCGGCCCGACGCCGGCGCGTCGAGCACGGCAAGCGGCGTGCGCTCGCCCATCGCCATCGCCTCGCCGCGAAAGCCGGCGTAGTCGGCGAGCGTGACGGCGCAGTCGGCGACCGGCACCTGCCACGGCCCGACCAGGGGATCGCGACTGCTCAAGCCGCCGACGGTTCGGTCGCCGATCGTGATCAGGAAGCGCTTGCTCGCGACGGTGGGATGGCGCAGCACGTCGAAGGCAACTCTTGCGAGCGTGGCCTCGTCGAGGTCGAGCGCGGGCAGCTCGACGCGCTGGCGGCGCACATCGCGATGCATCTTCGGCGGCTTGCCGAGGAGGACGTCGAGCGGCATGTCGATGACGCGAGCGCCCTCACCCTCGCTCACACCCGCAAGCGGGAGAGAGCGAGGGTGAGGGTCAGCGAGCACGAGCCGCCGTTCTTCCGTCGCCACGCCAACGACCGCGTACGGGCAGCGCTCGCGCACGCACATCACGTCGAAGAGCGGCAGCGCCTCGCGCGCGACGGCCATCACGTAGCGCTCCTGGCTCTCGTTGCACCAGATCTCCTTCGGCGCGAGACCGCTTTCCTCGACCGGCACCTTGCGCAGGTCGAAGCGCGCGCCGCGGCCGGCACCGTCGATGAGCTCGGGGAAGGCGTTCGAAATGCCGCCGGCGCCGACATCGTGGATGGCGAGGATCGGGTTCGAGTCGCCGAGGGCGGCGCAGTGGTTGATGACCTCCTGCGCCCGGCGCTGGATCTCGGGGTTGCCGCGCTGGACCGAGTCGAAGTCGAGCGCCGCGGCATTCGCGCCGGCGGCCATCGAGCTCGCCGCACCGCCTCCCATGCCGATGCGCATGCCCGGTCCGCCGAGCTGGATCAGCAACGTGCCGGTCGGGAACTCGATCTTGTGCGTTTGCGTCGCAGCGATCGAGCCAAGGCCGCCCGCGATCATGATCGGCTTGTGATAGCCACGCCGCTGCCCGGCGATCGTCTGCTCGTAGACGCGGAAGTAGCCGAGCAGATTCGGCCGGCCGAACTCGTTGTTGAACGCGGCGCCGCCGAGCGGGCCGTCGATCATGATCTGCAGCGCGTCGGCGATGTGCCCGGGCTTGCCGTAGCGCTCACGCTCCCACGGCTCGTCGGTCACGGCGCAGCCGCCCAATGGCGGCAGGTGCAGGTTCGAGACGGTGAAGCCGGTGAGCCCGGCCTTCGGCTTCGAGCCGCGACCGGTCGATCCTTCGTCGCGGATCTCGCCGCCGGCGCCGGTCGACGCGCCTGGGAACGGCGAGATCGCCGTCGGGTGGTTGTGGGTCTCGACCTTGCAGAGGATGTGGATGTCCTCGTCGCGGGCGAAATATTCGCCGGTTTTCGGGTCGACATAGAAACGCCCCCCGCGGCTGCCCGTGAGGACGGCAGCGTT
>JAYVVB010000443.1:0-4803 GCA_043787455.1 Rhizobacter sp. | reverse complement strand
TGCCGGTGCTCGTCGCCGAAGACCCGCTCACCTGCGTCGTCCGCGGTTGCGGCATGGCGCTCGAGCGGATGGAACGCCTGGGATCGATCTTCACCTCCGAGTGAGCTGAAGCCGCGGCTCGACGATGGCGCTCGGCACTCTCGATCGCACGCCGCCGCCCTTCTTTCGCCAGGGCCCGTCGTCGCTGACGAAGCTCTCGTTCTGTTCCGCGCTCGCGCTGTTCCTGATGATCGCCGACGTGCGCTTCAGCATCACCCAGCCGATCCGGGCGACGGTGGCGACGATGCTCTTTCCGCTGCAGCGGGCGCTGCTGGTCCCTGTCGAGGCGCTGGCCGGCGGGCGTGGCTACATGGGCGGGCTGACGCAGGCGCGCGGCGCCGAGCAGGCGGCGCGCAGCGAGCTCGCACGCCAGTCCGAGCGCGCCCAGCGTGCCGACCAGCTGGCACTGGAGAACGCCCGCCTGCGCGCCCTGCTCGAGCTGCGGCCGACGCTCGCGGTGCGCTCGCAGGCGGCAGAGATCCTCTACGAGGCCGCCGATCCGTATTCGCGCAAGGTCATCATCGATCGCGGCAGCGTCAACGGCGTCATCCTCGGCTCACCGGTGATCAACGAAGCCGGCGTGCTCGGACAGGTGACGCGCGTGTACCTGCAGTCGTCGGAAGTGACGCTGCTCACCGACCGCGACGCGGCGATCCCGGTCCTCAACAGCCGCACCCAGGTGAGGAGCGCCGCGTTCGGCGGCGCGAGCGGCGGCTCGGGCCTGCTGGAGATGCGGTTCATGGCCGGCAACGCCGACGTCCAGGCCGGCGACATGCTCACGACCTCCGGTGTCGATGGCGTCTATCCGCCCGGATTGAAGGTCGCGCGCGTTGCCAAGGTCGATCGCAAGATCGACTCCGGATTCGCCCGCATCGTCCTTGCGCCGGAGGCCCAGCCCGACGGCGTGCGCCACGTGCTCGTGCTCGAGCCGACCGGCGCGCTCATGCCGCCCCGGCCACATGCCGCGGCCTCGGAAAGCGCTTCGGCGAGCCGCCCGGCCGGCAAGAAAGGGGCGCGCAAATGATCATGCCGCGGCGTAACGACCCGCTGCTGCTGCCGGTCAGCCCACTCTTCGTCTGGAGTTCGCTCGCGGTCGCCCTGCTGCTCAACATCGTTCCGCTCGGCCGGGTGCCGGCGATGCCCGACCTCCTCGCCCTCGTGCTCGTCTTCTGGAACGTGCACCAGTCGCGCCGCGTCGGCGTCGGCATCGCTTTCGCCTTCGGCCTCCTGATGGACGTACACAGCGGCGCCGTGCTCGGCCAGCACGCCCTCGCCTACACCTTGCTCAGCTTCTTCGCGGTGACGATCCACCGGCGCCTGCTCTGGTTCACGGTGCCGTCGCAGGCGGTGCAGATCCTGCCGCTCTTTCTCGCCGCGCAGGCGGTCTCGCTCGTCGTCCATCTGGTCGCCGGCGGCATGTTCCCGGGCTGGCAGCTTCTTCTCGCGCCCGTGTTCCAGGCACTTTTGTGGCCTGTGGCCACCTGGCTGCTGCTCGCGCCGCAGCGCCGCGCCCCCGACCCGGACGAAAATCGGCCGCTATGAAGCCCCCTCGCTCACTTCGCTCGCCGCTGCCCCCCGAGGGGGTGTGGCCACGCCAGGGACGGCCCGGCGCGCGGCCATGACCGAGCTGCGCAACACCGAGAACGAGATTGCGCGCTTTCGCTTGCGCTTGGTCGCTGCCGCGCTGTTCGTGCTGTTCGCCTTCGGCCTCCTTCTCGCGCGACTCAGCTTCCTCCAGATCAGCAAGCACGAGGAGCTCTCGACGCAGGCCGAGAACAACCGGATCGCGGTCGTGCCGATCACGCCCAACCGCGGCCTGATCCTCGATCGCAACGGCGTCGTCCTGGCCAACAACTACTCGGCCTACACGCTCGAGATCGCGCCGGCCAAGGTCGCCAACCTCGAGCAGACGATCGACGATCTCGCCGAGGTGATCGAGATCCAGCCGCGCGACCGGAAGCGCTTCAAGCGTCTGCTCGAGGAAAGCCGCAGCGTCGAGTCGCTGCCGATCCGCACGCGCCTGACGGACCAGGAAGTCGCGCGCTTCACCGCTCAGCGCTTTCGCTTCGACGGCGTCGACATCAAGGCGCGGCTCTTTCGCAGCTATCCGCTCGGCGAGGTCGGCAGCCACCTGATCGGCTACATCGGCCGGATCAACCCGACCGAGAAGAAGCAGATGGAGGACGACTGGGCCGACGACGACCTGGCGAACTATCGCGGCACCGAATACATCGGCAAGCTCGGCGTCGAGCAGAGCTACGAGAGCGAGCTGCACGGCCGGGCCGGCTTCGAGGAAGTCGAGATGAGCGCCGGCGGCCATGCCGTGCGGCGTCTGAAGAGCAATCCGGCGACGCCCGGCAACGCGCTCGTGCTCTCGATCGACATCCGCCTGCAGGCGATGGTCGAGGAGCTCTTCGGCGACCGGCGCGGCGCGCTCGTCGCGATCGACCCGAGGAACGGCGAGATCCTCGCCTTCGTCAGCAAGCCGAACTTCGATCCGAACCTCTTCGTCGAGGGCATCGACGTCGAGAACTGGCGCGCGCTCAACGAGTCGCCCGACAAGCCGCTTCTCAACCGGGCGCTGCGCGGCACGTATCCGCCGGGCTCGACCTACAAGCCGTTCATGGCGCTGGCCGCACTCACGCTCGGCAAGCGCACGCCGCAGCAGACGATCTACGACCCCGGCTTCTACAACTTCGGCAACCACCGCTTTCGCGACGACAAGGAAGGCGGCCATGGCACGGTCGACATGTACAAGTCGATCGTCCAATCGTGCGACACCTACTACTACATGCTCGCCAACGACCTCGGCGTCGACGCGATGCATGACTTCATGTCGCCGCTCGGCTTTGGCCGCGTCACCGGCATCGACCTGCAGGGCGAGTTGCGCGGCACGCTGCCGTCGACCGAGTGGAAGCGAAACGCCTACAAGAAGAAGGAAGCGCAGAAGTGGTACGCCGGCGAGACGATCTCGCTCGGCATCGGCCAGGGCTACAACACGTTCACGATGCTCCAGCTGGCGCAGGCGGAAGCGACCGTCGCCGCCGGTGGGCAGCGCTTCACGCCGCACCTCGTGCGCGCGGTCGAGAACTACGAGACCAGGGAGTCGAAGCCGGTGGCGTTTGCGGCGCTCGCGCCGCTGCCGCTCAACCCGGAGCACATCGCCTTTATCCATAACGCGCTCTATGGCGTCACCCAGGAAGGCACGTCGGCGCGCTCGTTCGTGAACGCGCCCTACAAGTCGGGCGGCAAGACCGGCACGGCGCAGGTGATCGAGATCAAGGCCAACGAGAAGTACAACGCCGCGAGGACCGACGAGCGCCATCGCGACCACGCGCTCTACGCTGCCTTCGCGCCGCTCGACGCGCCGCAGATCGCGGTTGCGCTGGTGGTCGAGAACGCCGGCTTCGGCGCCGGCGCGGCGGCGCCGATCGCGCGTCGCGTCTTCGATTTCATCCTCGCCGGTCAATACCCGAGCGAGGCCGACGTGGCCGCGACCCGGATGGGCCAGTCGACGGCGCCGATCGGCACGTCGCGCCCGATCGGCTCGGTCGCGCTGGCCGGGGCGACCGTCGATGGCGCCGTGACGGCACGTGCCGGCGAGTCGCCCGGTCCGGGTAGAGCGGCGTCTGCGTCTGCGCCTGCGCCTGCGCCTGCGCCGGAGCGCGTCGCTCCGCGCGAGCAGGTCGCGCTGCGCCGAGAGAATCCATGAGCGCCGTCTTCGATCGCCCGAGCCTGTGGCAGCGCGCGCGTCCGGCGTGGACCGGGTTCGACGGCTGGCTCGCGCTCGCGGCGCTGCTGCTCGCGGTCGCGGGGCTGCTTACGATGTATTCGGCTGGCTACGACCACGGCACGCGCTTCGCCGATCACGTTCGCAACATGGCGCTGGCTTTCGTCGTCCTGGTCCTCGCCGCACAGGTGCCGCCGCAGCAGCTCATGCGCCTCGCGATCCCGCTCTACATCGTCGGCCTGCTTCTCCTCGTCGCCACCGCGCTGCCGGGACTCGGCGTGACGAGGAAGGGCGCGACGCGCTGGCTCAGCGTCGGCGTCACGATCCAGCCAAGCGAGATCCTGAAGATCGCCATGCCGCTGATGCTCGCCTGGTGGTTCCAGCGCCGCGAAGGCCAGCTGCGCGCGCTCGATTTCGCGATCGCGACGCTGCTCCTGATGGTGCCGGTCGGCTTCATCGTCAAGCAACCCGACCTCGGCACCGCCATCCTCGTGCTTTCGGCCGGTCTCTACGTGATCTTCTTCGCCGGCCTGTCGTGGAAGCTGATCGTTCCGGTCGGGCTGCTCGCGGCCGCGGCGATCACCGCCGTCGTCGTCTCGGAGGAGAAGATCTGCCAGCCGGACGTGAAGTGGCCGATGCTGCGCGACTACCAGAAAAACCGCGTCTGCACCCTGCTCGACCCGACCACCGATCCGCTCGGCAAGGGCTTCCACATCATCCAGGGCGAGATCGCGATCGGCTCGGGCGGCACGACCGGCAAGGGCTTCATGAAGGGTACGCAGACTCACCTCGAGTTCATTCCCGAGCGCACGACCGACTTCATCTTCGCCGCGTTTTCCGAAGAGTTCGGGCTCGTCGGCTGCGTCGGCCTCGTCCTCGGCTTCGTCTTCCTCATCTTTCGCGGCCTGATGATCGCGGCCGAGGCACCGAGCGTGTTCACGCGGCTGCTCGCCGGCGCCATCACGCTCAGCTTTTTCACCTACGCCTTCGTCAACATGGGCATGGTGAGCGGCATCCTGCCGGTGGTCGGCGTG
>JAYVVB010000442.1:0-3157 GCA_043787455.1 Rhizobacter sp. | reverse complement strand
TCGATCTCTGCATACATGCGGCCGGCCGTCTCCGACGAGCCCAGCACCACCGTGCCGCAGCCGAGAATGCCGGCGGCGACCGCGCCCTGCATCGCCTCGGGCGCGGCGGCGAAGGTCATGCGCGCGGCCTGCACGCTCGGCACGAGGCCGTGCTCGGCGATCGCGACCAGCGTCGCGTTCAGCACCGCCGTCTCGCCTGCGCTCGGCATCCTGCCGGTGACGAGGAGGAAGAAGTGATCGACGAAGGAGATCTTGCCGATCAGCTCCTTCGACAGATCTTTGCCGCGGACGACGATCGTGTGCTCGTCGGACGTGCAGATCGCGGTGCGCGCGACGGTCGCCTTGCCGATCTTCATGCTGCGGGCGTGAGGCGGAAGTCGTAGTTCGCCGAGTGGTACGGCGTCTTCATCTCGCGGCCGTCGGGCGCCTTGCCGGGTGGGTGCTCCTCGAACTGGACGACGAGGCTGTCGCGCTTGCCGAAGACCGCGTCCTCGTCGAGGTAGGGGCTGTCGGCGACGAAGAGGTGGGTCGTGATCGGCACGTGCCCCTGCGCCGAGACCATGGTGTGCATGTGGCCGGGACGGTTGATGCCGCGCTTCGTGGCACGCAGCATCGTGCCGACGGTCCCGTCGTCGGGCACCGGGTAGTACGAGGGCATGATCGACCAGAACCAGTAGCGCCCTTCGGCGTCGGTGCGGAATCGTCCGCGCGCCTTCATCGTCGGCTCGGGCGAGAGCTGCACGTCGTACTTGCCGTCGCCGTCGCCCGACCAGACGTCGAGCAGCGCGCCCTCGAGCGAATTGCCGTTCACGTCGGTGATCCGGCCGGTGTAGAGCGCTGGCGTGCCGGGCACGCCTTCGCCGATGTCGGTGCCGAGCGCGAGGTCGGGCGCGCCGGGCCAGTAGAACGGACCTTCGACGGTCGCCTCGGTCGCTGCGAGCGCGCCCTTGGCGTTGCCGCTGGCACGCGCCTGCGCCAGCGAGACGACCATCATCGACAGGCCGAGCGTGTCGGAGAGGACGATGAACTCCTGGCGCTGGCCGACCGAGAGCCGGCCGGTTTCGTTCAGGAAGCGAATGCCCTCCTGCCATTCCTCGGGCTGGAGGTCGACCTCGCGCGCGAACGCGTGCAGGTGGCTCACCAGCGAGGTCATGATCTGCTTCAGCCGCGGCGGCGAGTTCTTGAACGAGGCGATGACTTCCTCGGTGAGCTTGTCTTGGTTGTACGTGGACATGGTCGAAGGTCTTTCCAGAAAGAGACCGGGCGGGTGCCCGTTTCACCCGAACAACTGGACTCGGGATCGAGCTTCTCGGCAGTGTAGGGACGCAGCGACTCCTGACGGATGAGGGTCCGTCCTCCTCAGACGCGCTGGCGCGGCAGCAGCCGGCCGGCGTTGCCGCGCTCGATGGCGGCAAGGTCGGCGTCGGTCAGGCCGAGCGACCTGAGCGAAGTGACCTGCGCCTTCATCGTCACGTACGGGTAGTCGCTGCCATAGACGACTTGCGACGGCGGCACCAGCTTCAGCAACGCCGCCATCGACGCCGGATGGGTCGCGTTGGCGGTGTCGTAGTAGAGGCGGCGCAGCTCGGCCTCGATGCCGTCGGGCGCGAACTGATCGACGTTCTTCGCCTGGCCGTGGAAGAAGTTGATGCGGCCGGCGAGCATCGGGATCGTGCCGCCGCCGTGCGAGAAGAGAAAGCGGGTGTCGCGGTTGCGCGCGAACGTGCCCGAGAGCAGGAGGCTGACGACGGCGCGCGTCGTGTCGTGCGGTACCTCGATCACTGCCGGAAAGGTGCCGACACTCAGGCGCGCGCAGCAGGTCGCGACCAGGGGATGGAAGTAGACGACGGCCTTCCTCCGATTGAGCTCCTCGAAGATCGGCCGGTACGCGGCGTCGCCGGGCCACTTGTCACCGTAGTTCGTCTGCAGACCGACGCCGTCGACCTTGAGCACGTCGAAGGCGTAGGCGATCTCCTTCAGCGTGCTGTCGACGTCGATCATCGGCAGCGTCGCGAACTGGCCGAAGCGGCCGGAATGGTCGCGCACCATGCCGGCGGCGTAGTCGTTGCACTGGCGCACGACGCGCGCGACGTCGGGTACGGTCCAGTCGAACCAGGTGCCGGGAGTGGAAGCGATCGAGAGCACGGCGGTGCGCACGCCGGCGGTGTCCATGTCGGCGAGCGCGCCCTGCACCGACCAGTTCACCTGCTGCGTGAAGTGCGGAATGCCGCGCTTGTCTTCGTAGTCGAGCCAGGCCTTCTGGTATTCCGGCGGGTAGTAGTGGTGATGGGTGTCGATCACCCGCGGCGCGCTCGTCGGGATCGACGTGGCACTGGACGAGGTCGTCGGCAGCGCGCAGCCCGTGAGCGCGGCGCCGGTGCCGGCGGCAACAAGCGCGCGCAGGAAGCCGCGGCGCGAGCCGGTCGTTGAGCCGTCATCGGCGTCGGTCCCGCATCCGCAAGCCGGCCGGCAGGACAGGCGTCGCCCAAGGTGATTCATCGTGTCTCCAGGGTGGCAGGGCGGCCCGCGGTCTTGTTCGCGGGGGGACGATAGGCGGCGCATGCCGACGATGGCAAATGATCCTTCGCCATCGATATGATCGATCGCATCGATTCGATCACCGGGTTTTCATGGAGCTGAGGCATCTTCGCTATTTCGTCGCTCTGGCCGACTGCCTGAGCTTCACGCGCGCCGCGGAGCGCGTCCACGTCACCCAGTCGACGCTCTCGCACCAGATCCGCCAGCTCGAGGAGGAGATCGGCCAGAGGCTCTTCGAGCGCATCGGCCGCAAGGTCGTGACGACCGAAGCCGGCGAGCTCTTCCTCGCCTACGCGACGCGCGCGCTGCGCGAGGTCGACCAGGGCATCGCGACGCTGCGCCCGGGCGGCGGCGGACTCACCGGGCGCGTCCGCATCGGCGCGACGCACACCTTCAACGTCGGCCTGATCCCCGACTGCGTCGCGGTCTTCCTCGGCCGCCATCCGACCGTGCAGGTGCGCGTCGACGAACTCGCCGCCGACGAGATCGGCGCTGGCCTGCATGCGGGCGAGATCGACATCGGCATCGCCTATCGGCCGAGCATTCCGACCGAACTCTGGTTCGAGCCGCTCTACGACGAGGAGATGGTGCTCGTCGTCTCGCACGACCATCCGATGGC
>JAYVVB010000441.1:0-2732 GCA_043787455.1 Rhizobacter sp. | reverse complement strand
GGCGACCGCGAGGGCACTTGCGGCCAGCACGACGACTGCGACGAGCGATTCGAGCAGGCTCACGCCGCGCTGCGAGCGCATCGATGCGAAAACTAGGGGGCATCGCGACATGTCAGAAGTCCTTCCAGCTGCCGTTGACACGAACGAAGCTGCCCGCACGCGCTTTCAGCAGCGATAGCAGCGCAGCGTCGTGGATGAAGTCGGGCGCGCCGTTGCCGCGGTAGTCGCCTTCGACCAGTGCCGCGCCCTGGACCCGCGCCGACCCGGGCGCGGCGTCGCTCCACTCGAGCGCGGCGCCGTGCAGCGCGCCGCGAATCGCGACGTCGCCGCTCAAGCGGATCGTCCCCGAGGCGACGAGCGCGATCGGGTCCTCGTCGCTGCCGATCTGCATCGGGCCGGCGAGCACGAGGTCGCCTTCGACGTAGAGAAGTCGACGACCGGCCGCGGTGGCCGCTGCGATCGCCAGGGCGCAGTCGACCCCGCAGGCGATGCGCGCCACGGCGGCCTGACGGCTCCACGCCTCCTTGTCCATGCCGAAATAGCGGGCGAAGAAGCGGTCGCCCGACAACGCCGCCAGCTCGACATCGCCCGACACGATCGAGGCGCCGAGCGACGACCCGCGCGGCGCGGAGACGCGCAGCGCCGCGGCCTCGATCCGTCCTCCGGCATGCAGCGCGAGTCCGGCGCTGGTTCGATCGGCATTGCGCACGCCGAGCGCCGCACCGCCGGCGACGACGTCGCTGCGCACGGTCAGCGCCGCCGCCGGTGGCGAGCGCAGCGCCGGCATCCACGCCCAGACCGCTTCGTGGCTGGCCGAGGCTGCGTGGTCGATCGTCTCGTTCGCCATGCACACGCCACTCGCGTCCAGTCGCGTACAGCCGTTCGCGATCACGCGGACCAGCCCTGGTCGCGGGCCGGTGGCGAGCCGGACCGTGAAGGCCGGCGCGGTCGCGCGACCCTCGACGGCCGCAAGCGCGGCACGGCCGTCGGACGGGCAGCTGCAGCGCCAGCCCGACGCGTCGCGGATGCATGCCGACTGCAGCGGCGTCGCGACGCCGCTGTCGCTCCAGGTCGCGGGCGTGACGATTCCGCTCGGCGCGGCGATGCTCAGCATCCGGTCGCGCCACGAAGGCGCAGCGGGATCGGCGCTCGGCTGGCAGTCGTCGTCGATTCGCGTCGGATCGTCGACGCGGGCGAGCGCCCATTCGAGGCCGGCCTCGGCGGCCTCGAATGCCTGCGCGCTGCGGTAGTCGTTGGCCGAGCGGCGCTCTTCGGCGGCGATGTCGCGATGAGCGAAGGCAATCGAGAGGACCATCGTCAGGCAGAGAAGGAGCGTGACGACCAGAGCGGCGACGCCGCGCTGCGCTCGACGCGGGGGAAGGCGGCGCGGCATGGGATTCATCCTTCGCAGCTGCCGATCACGGCATCGTTGCGCGCGCGAACGCGGGTATGCAGGGACCGTGTGATCGCAGCATCCGTGACGGAGCGCCCGGCCAGCGACACGGCGAAGCTGCGGATCTGCTGGCGCGGCGGGCAGACCGTGCTTCCCACGACGCACGGCGCGGCGCAGAACGCGGCAAGGCTGATCTCCTCGACGTGCGGTTCGACCCGGAAGGTCGTCACGACGAGCGTTGCCGGGTCATTGAGCGCCTGCCAGTTGCCGGCGCCGAGCTGGAGCTCGATTGCTCCGCCGCGCAGGCGGAAGCCGAAGCGCTCGCTGTCGTCAACCGCGACCGCGATTCTTTCGCCGTTCGAAAAGCTCAGCGCGACCGTGCTCGACGGCGCGAGCGCCGGCGCGATCGACGCGTGCGGATTGACCAGCGGTGCCGACACGTCGCCATCGATGCGCACCCCTGACGCCGCGGCCGACCAGTAGCCGGCTCGCCGCAGGTCGCGGGCGACGAGCTCGGAGGTGGCGCGCAGGTCCTGCATCAGGCGCGCCTGCGACAGTGCAGCACGCTGATCGCGCTGGTGCGCAGCGACGACGCTTCCCGCGCCGGCGACGACGACGAGTCCCATCGCCGTGCCGACCAGCAGCCCGATCAGCGACAGGCCGCGCGAGCGATGGCGTCGCATCGAGCGATGAGTCGCTTTCATCACCGGCCCCAGCACTTGCGATTGGCGGCGGCGTCGTTCGCGGCTGTCGCGTCGGCGCCGGAGGCGTACGAGAGCGTCGCGTCGGTCAGCGTCAGACGAAGGTGGCGGCAGCCCGCGTCGCGCGCCTGGGCACCGATCGCGCTGGCGAGGATGACGTAGCCGTCCGCCGTGTGCGATGCGATCTGCACCGTGTAGAGGCCTGCGGCGGACACGCCGTGCAAGCCCGCTTCGGCAAGGCTGGCGTAGCTCGCGTTGTTGGCGCGAAAGCGTTCTTCCGCAAGCTGCGCCTGCAGGATCGCCACCAGCCCGTCGGTGCGACGCGCGCGCAGCGCGTGACTTTCGAGACTCGGGTAGGCGATGCTCGACAGGACGCCTGCGATGCCGACGGTCACCATCGTCTCGATCAGCGTGAAGCCGTGCGCGGGTCGAGCGCGAGACGCAGCGGGCAGGTGGCGACGGTGAGGGATGGCGTTCATGGGGTCTCCGGTTCGATGGAAGAAGTCAGCAGACGGGGTAGCCCGGCACGACGCCGGCCGGCGAGCACGAGCGCACGCGGCCGACGATGTTCACGACGTGATGGACAGAGCGGCCGCGCCTGTCGACCAGGCGCAGCGTGCCGGTCGGCGTGCTGGTGC
>JAYVVB010000440.1:0-5363 GCA_043787455.1 Rhizobacter sp. | reverse complement strand
GCTCCGCCTGGATCGCGCGAGCCTCTCTGAGAAATACGCCGACGCGCTACTGAGCGGCGACGCCCGCGATTCGGAATCGCTTGCTGCGTCATGGTGCGCGGCCTGAGATGCGGCTTCCGTGACTGCCCAATTCCAGGAAAAAGGGGCGCTCGTCGATCCCGCTGCGAGTGTCGTTGACGACACCCCGTCTTGTGACGCGCAAGCCTAGTCACAAAGCAAAACGCCGTCCTTTCGGGCGGCGCTTGCCAATTCGTCTAGTTATTGTTTTTGTTCGTGAATTCTTGGTTGCGAGGGCAGGATTTGAACCTGCGACCTTTGGGTTATGAGCCCAACGAGCTACCAGACTGCTCCACCTCGCGACTGGAAGACGGAGTTTAACACGGCGCCCTGGCGCGGCGAGCCGTCAGAGCCCTGCGTTGCGCAAGGTATCGAGGAAGCCGCGGCTGGTCTGATAGCCGATCAGACGCGCGGCACGCACCTCCTGGCCACGGGCGTCGAAGAAGATCGTTCCGGGCGGGCCGAACAGGTGAAAGCGCTTCAGGAGTTCGCGATCCTGGTCGTTGTTGGCGGTGACGTCGGCCTTGAGCAACAGCGCTCCCGCGAGCTTCTTCTGCACCGCCGGGTCGCTGAAGGTGAAGCGCTCCATCTCCTTGCACGACACGCACCAGTCGGCGTAGAAATCGAGCATCGCTGGTCGTCCGGCGGTGCGAAGGATGGCGTCGAGCTCGTCGACGCTGCGCACGGTCTGGAAGATCGGCATCGCGGCGCTGTTGTCGCCGCGCGAGGTGAAGCGCTCGAGCGGTCGCAGCGGATCGCTCGCGCCCGACGCTGCGCCGACGACCTGCAGCACGCCGACCAGCGCCAGCAGCGCGGCGAGCGCCTGGCGCCAGGCGTACCGCGTCTCAGGCATTGCCGACGAAGAGGTCGACGTGACGACCGCAGCCACCGTGCGCGCGCGCATGAAGAGCAGCGCGGCCGTGCCGAGCGCGAGCACGCCCCACAGGGCGAGCCCTGCCGGGCCGGGCAGGATCGGCTGCACGGTCCACAGCGCGACGCCGAGCAGCAGGATGCCGAAGGCTGCCTTCACCTCGTCCATCCAGGCGCCGGCGCGCGGCAACAGCGCGCCCGCGGACGCTCCGACCAGAAGCAACGGAACGCTCATGCCCGCCGCGAGCGAGAAGAGCGCCGTGCCGCCGAGCCAGACGTCGCGCGTCTGACTCAGGTACAGGAGGGCCCCCGCGAGCGGCGCGGCGACGCATGGGCTGACGATGAGCGCCGACACGCCGCCCATCGCACACACGCTGGCGACGCGTCCGGCCGGCAGCTTGTGTGCGGCCGACGTGAAGCGACCGGCGATCGACGACGGCAGCTGCAGGTTGTAGACGCCGAACATCGAGAGCGACAGCGCGACCAGTCCGAGCGCGAACGAGCCGAGCACCCAGGGGTTCTGCAGCGCGGCGGCGAGCCCTTCGCCGGCCAGACCCGCGGCGACGCCGAGGGCCGTGTAGACCACCGCCATGCCGAGCGAATACGACGCGGCCAGCGCGAACCCGCGTCGGCGCGAGGCGGCGCCGACAGGTGTGCGCGCCGCGCCCGGCCGCGGCGGCGCGCCGGCGGGCTGCGGCGTGAACGCCACGCGACTGGCACCGCCACCGTCGCCGACGATGATCGACGAGATGATCGGCAGCATCGGCAGCACGCAGGGCGTGAGCGAGAGCAGCAGGCCGGCGATGAAGAAGGCGCCGACGACCGGCCAGAAGGCGCCGCCGCGGAGCACCGCCTCGACGCCCGACGCGTCTTGCGTGCCGGCGCCAGCGGGCGCGCTCGAAGTCGCGACGGTGGGGTCCTTGCCGTTGCCGGGCGCCTCGACCCGGACCGAGCCCGCGCCGCCGAAACCGATGAGCCCGACCGCCGCGGCGCTTTGCATCGGCGGATAGCACAGGCCCGCGTCGGCGCAGCCCTGGCTCGTGACGACGAGACGGAATTCGGCGCCGGCTTCTTCGACCGGCACGACGATCCGGATGCGGTCGCGATAGGTCTCGACGTTCTTCTGGAAGGTCTCGTCGAACTTGACCTTGCCCGGCGGGATCGACGGCGTGCCGAGCGTGGCGCCGGTGGCGGCGAACTTGAACTGCTCGCGATACAGGTAGTAGCCGGGCGCGATTGCGAAGTCGACCTCGACCGACTTCGCTTCGCTAGCGCGGGCGGAGAACTGGAACGCCTTCTCGGGCTCGAGGAAGTCGTCGGCGGCACGCGCCTCGTGCAGCACGGCGCTTGCGATCAGCGCGAAGGCGACGAGCCACAGGCGAGCGCCGCGGTCGGCGAGGAGCGACCAGACGCGGTATGCGTGAGCGTGTCGGTGTGCCTGCATAGTCCTTGGTCGGTGCCCGACGGGAATCGCTTACCGGCGAATTCGCTAGCGGAAAAAGCGCCTCCGGGTGAGCACGAGCGCCAAATAGTAGCCGCTGCACGCATACCCTGCGAGGATCAGGAGCGGCCAAAGCGGATCGGCGGGAATGTTGCCCAGAACCAGCGGTCGAACGAGGTCGACCGCGGCCTTCAGCGGCAGCACCTGGGCCACGCCCTGCAGCCAGGGCGGCATCTGGGCGATCGGAAAGTACACGCCCGAAAGGAAGGTCATCGGCGTGACGACGAGGGTGAAGTAGTAGGTGAAAAAGTCGTAACCCTTGGCGAGCGCGTTGAAGATCAGCGCGAGCGAGGCGAAGGTGACGCCGGCCAGGCCGAGCACGGGCAATGCGAGCAGCATCGTCGGCGCGCGGCTGATGCCGAGGACGAAGATGACGACGAGGATCGCGGCGCACGAGAACAGCGCCTTGATCGCCGCCCAGAGCATCTCGGCGAAGACGATGTCGTCGAGCGCGACCGGCGCGTTGAGGATCGAGTCCCAGGTCTTCTGCACTTCCATCCGCGAGTACGCGGAGTAGAGAGCCTCGAAGGTCGCCGCCAGCGCGGCGCTCGCCGCGATGCTGCCCGAGGCGAGGTACTGGATGTACGGCAGGCCGTCGATCTGGCCGACGAGCGAGCCGACGCCGTAGCCGAAGGCGACGAGCGTGATCAGCGGCTCGGCGATGTTGCCGATGATGCTCGCGCCGGCGAGCTTCTTCCAGACCAGGAGGTTTCGCATCACCACCGGCCAGAAGCGGCGGGTGAGGTGCGGCGTGGCGTAGATCGAGGTCAGCATGCGGCCTGGCTCAGGCGTCGTCGCGGATCTGGCGACCGGTGAGCTTGAGGAAAAGATCCTCGAGATTCGCCGGCCTGTGCAGGTAGCGCACGCTGTGATCGGCGGCGAGCGCGTCGAGCAGCGGCTTGGCGTCGCGCAGATAGAAGAACACGGTCTCGCCGCTCGTCTCGACCCGCTCGGCGAGCGACGCATGAGCCTGTCCGGCCGCTGCGGCGCCGTCGCCGTAGACCTCGATCACATCGCTCTCGAGATGTTCGGCGATGAGCTTTCTCGGCGTGCCCTCGGCGATCTTCCGGCCGTGATCGAGGACGATGAGCCGATCGCACAGGCGCTCGGCCTCGTCCATGAAGTGCGTCGTGAGCAGGATTGCCTTGCCCTGCTGAAGCAGGTTCTGCAGCCGCTCCCACATCAGGTGACGCGCCTGCGGATCGAGCCCGGTCGTCGGCTCGTCGAGGAGCAGCAGGTCGGGATCGTTGACGAGCGCTCGGCCGAGCGAGAGGCGCCGCTTCATGCCGCCCGAGAGCTCGCCCGGCTTGGCACCGGCCTTCGACTGCAGCGCGGCGAAGTCGAGCAGCTTGGGGACGCGCTCGTCGATCACGGCGCGCGAGAGTCCGAAGTAGGCGCCGTAGACGCGCAGGTTCTCGGCACAGGTGAAGTCGGGATCGAGACTGTCGAACTGGGTGACCACGCCGATGCGCTTCTTGGCGTCGATCACTTTCTCCGGCAGCGGCATGCCGAAGGCCTCGATCGTGCCGCCGTCGCGCCCCGAGAGACCGAGGCAGACGCGGATCGTCGTCGTCTTGCCAGCGCCGTTCGGTCCGATCACGCCGAGGCATTCGCCCGGCATGATCTCGAGCGAGAGGTCGTCGACGACGGTGGCGTCGCCGAACTTCTTCGTCAGGTGCGAGATGCGAAGGAGCGGCTCGGCCCATGCCCCACACCCCGTGCTCTGCATCAGCGCCCGCTGGGCCGCCCCAAGGGCGTTGACGCCTTCTCGGGGGGCAGCGAACGGAGTGAGCGTGGGGGCTCCATTCCGTCAGGAGTCGGTATCGGCGCTCTCGGCTTCGACGGGCATCGGCCGGTCGACGAGCTCGACGAAGGCCATCGGCGCGTTGTCGCCGACGCGAAAGCCCATCTTCAGGATCCGCGTGTAGCCGCCCGGACGCGCCTTGTAGCGCGGGCCCAGCTCGCTGAAGAGCTTGGCGACGATGGCGCGGTCGCGGGTGCGGTCGAACGCCAAGCGACGGTTCGCGAGCGTCGGCTCTTTCGCGAGCGTGATCAGCGGCTCGACGACGCGGCGCAGCTCCTTGGCCTTCGGCAGCGTCGTCTTGATCGCCTCGTGCCGGAGCAGCGAGACACACATGTTGCGCAGCATCGCCAGGCGATGCTCGCTCGTGCGGTTGAGCTTTCTGAGTCCGTGTCCGTGACGCATGGTGCTTTCCTTTCAGTCTTGCTTATGAGCCATCGGCCGTGTCAGGTACCGACGGTTGCACCGGGCCATCGCTGGCCCTGTTGTTCCTATCGCTTGTCGAGGCCCTGGGGCGGCCAGTTCTCCAACCGCGCGCCGAGCGTCAGCCCGCGCGAAGCCAGCACTTCCTTGATCTCGTTCAGCGACTTGCGGCCGAGATTCGGCGTCTTCAGCAACTCGGTCTCGGTGCGCTGGATCAGGTCGCCGATGTAGTAGATGTTCTCCGCCTTGAGGCAGTTCGCCGAGCGCACGGTGAGCTCGAGCTCGTCGACCGGGCGCAGCAGAATCGGATCGAACTGCGTCGAGCGCACCGGCTGCGGATCGAACATCTCCCCGATCTGGCCTTCGAGCTGTGCGAACACCGCGAGCTGCTCGACCAGGATCTTGGCCGACGAGCGGATCGCCTCTTCCGGCGTGATCGCGCCGTTGGTGGCGATCTCCATCACCAGCTTGTCCAGGTCGGTGCGCTGCTCGACGCGGGCGCTCTCGACCGTGTAGCTCACGCGGGACACCGGCGAGAAGGAGGCATCGAGGACGATCCGGCCGATCGACTTGGTCGGCTCGTCGCCGTAGCGGCGCAGGTTGCCGGGGACGTAGCTGCGGCCCTTCTCGACCTTGATCTGCATGTCGAGCTTGCCGCCCGACGACAGGTTGGCGATGACGTGCTCGGGGTTGATGATCTCGACGTCGTGC
>JAYVVB010000439.1:0-2720 GCA_043787455.1 Rhizobacter sp. | reverse complement strand
CTCCTTGAACGTCTGGATGTGCGAACCCTGCAGGGGAAAGAGGCTCGCCGCGAAGCCGGCGTTCGGAACGGGAGGGTTGGCGCCGCCAAAGCCGACGTTGCGCGGCGACTCGATGTTCTTGCCCTCGTACGACATGAACCAGTGCGCCAGATCCTGCTTGATCGGCCCGCCCAGGGTGAAGCCGAACTGATCCTGCGTGAACGAAGGCCGGTCGAAGCCGTTCGCCTTGTTCGTCTTCTCGTTCGGGCTGAGGGCAGTGAAGCTGGCGCCGGTGTGGTCCAGGAATGCCTCGCCGTGCAGCTCGTTTGTTCCCGACTTCGTGACCGCGGTGATCGCCACACTGCTGACCTGGTCGAACTCGGCCTTGTAGTTTTGCGAGATCACCTTGTACTCGGCGATTGCCGACTGCGGAAACGGATTGCCACGTGTCGAATCGAGGGCGCCAGCACCGCCGCGCAGGATGTTGTTCTTCTGGCTCACGCCGTCGATGAAGATGTTGATGTTGTCCTGGTTCTGGGCGCCGCTCTGCACCTTGACCCCCCCCCGGTTGTCGACGTCGAAGCGCACCCCCGGCGCCAGGTCGGCGAAGGAAAGGAAGTTGCGGGTGACCTGCGGGAGCTGCTCGATCTGCTTCTGGCTGACGTTGGTGCCGACCTCGGAGGTCTTGCGGTCGAGACCCGCCGCGCCCGTGATCGTGACCTTCTCGAGTTCTGTCGAACCCGGCGCTGCCAGAGTGAGGTCGAGATCGACGGTCTGGCCGACTTGCACGGTCAGCGTCTCGGTGCGCGACGCGAAGCCCGGGGCCGCGCTCTCGATCCTGTAGGTTCCCGGAGTCAGTCCGACGAGGACGTAGCTGCCGTCGGTGCGGCTCGTCGTTCGCGTCACCTGGCCGGTAGCGGTGTTGGTCGCGGTGATCGTCGCGCCCGGCTGGGCTTTGGCTTGGGCGGTGACCGCGCCGCGAACGGTCGCACTGCTCAACTGCGCCATCGCGGGCAGTGCCAGGGCGAGCATCGCGGCAGCGGCGAGTGCGCGGAGCGGGAATCGGGGATCTTGTCTCATGGATGGCCTCCTTTTGTTGTCTTGAACTTCTGGATGCGGGTGCCCGCGCGCGGCGCGCGCCGCTCTCACGTTTCGGGCGGGGGACGAAGGAACCGCGGCTCGCGCACCGACGCCGTCGATTGCCGGACGATGAGGTCGGCGCGCAGCGTCTGCTGCTGCGCAGCCGTGTTGCCCGGTTCCTCGATGGCCGAGGCGAGCCGTTCCAGCGCCAGGCTGCCGAGCTCGGCAATGCGCGCACGAACGGTCGTGAGCGACGGGTTCACGTAGCGGCTGATCGGGATGTCGTCGAAGCCCGCGAGGCCGATCTCGCGCGGTACGTCGACGCCGGCCTCATTCAGTGCCGAGAGGCAGCCGATGGCCATCATGTCGTTGCTCGCGAAGACGGCCGTCGGCCGCTCGGTGAGCGCGACGATCTGGCTGCCGACCCGATAGCCCGACTCCTGCGTGAAGTCGCCCTGAAGGACGCGTTCCGATGTTCCCGGCAGCAGATCAGTCATTGCAGCGCGGTAGCCGCGCAGCCGTTCCTGCGCCTCGAAGTTGCTGTCCGGCCCGGCGACGAAGGCGATGTCGCGGTGACCGCGCTCGACGAGGTGGCGCACCATGGCATAGGCGCCGCCGTGGTTGTCGACCGCGAACGAGGAATGTTTGCCGCCGTCGAGGCGGGTGTTCATCAGCACGACCGGCAGATCTTCGGCGACGTTGCCCCAGAGGAAGTCGGCATTGACGTGCGGCGACATGACGAGCAGGCCATCGACGCGCCGGTTCATGGCGCGCAAGGCGGCGGCCGCCTCGACGGCGTTGCCGTGCGAGCTCGACACGAGCAGGTGCAGGCCGCGCGCCCGTGCGGCCAGGTCGATGCCGCGGATCAGCTCGGAAAAGTATTCGCCGTGCAGGTCCGGCAGCAGTGCGCCGATCGTGTGCGTGCGGCGCGTGATCATGCTTTGCGCAGCGCTCGACGGCACGAAGCGAAGCTGCGCGACGACGTTCATCACGCGATCGCGCGTTGGCGCCGTGACGTGGGTCCGCCCGCTCAACGCGCGTGACACCGTGGCCACAGAGACACCTGCCATGCGGGCGACGTCTTTGATGGTGGTGGCCATGCGCAGACGTGCCTGTTCAGTCGTCGTCGCTCAACGCGCCGCCGCTGGTGGCGATCACCTGAGCGTAAAAGCGCGCGCTGTCCTTCAGCGTGCGCTCCTGCGTCTGGAAGTTCACGTGGACGAGGCCGAAGCGCTTCGAATAGCCGTGTGCCCACTCGAGGTTGTCCATCAGCGACCAGGCACAGTAGCCGCGCAGATCGACACCGGCAGCGATGGCGTCGTGGGCGGCGCGCAGGTGGCCGCGGTAGTAGTCGAGGCGCAGCGGATCGGCGACCCTGCCGTGCGCGGCCTGCGGGGGATCGTAGAAGGCCGCGCCGTTCTCGGTGATGTATTGCGGGATGTCGCCGTAGCGGGTCTTCACCCAGGTGAGGATTTCCGTCAGGCCAGCGGGGAAAACTTCCCAGTCGGTGGCGGTGTATGTCGACTGCGGCTGCGCGACGACGGCGGTCTTTACCGGCCACGCGCTCTCGTCGTGGCGGATGACGTCGCGCATGTAGTAGTTGATGCCGACGAAATCGATCTTCTGCCGGATGAGTTCGTAGTCGGCGGCTGGCCATTCGG
>JAYVVB010000438.1:0-4189 GCA_043787455.1 Rhizobacter sp. | reverse complement strand
GGCGTGCGCTACCTCGCCACCCGTTTCTCGGCGAAGGAAGCGTTCGCCAAGGCGATCGGCCTGGGCATGCGAGCGCCGATGACCTGGCGCGGCTGCGAGACCCTCAAGCGGCCGAGCGGCAAACCCGAGATCCGCCTTCACGGCGCGCTCGCCGAGTGGTTCTCCGCGCGCGGCCTGAGCGCCCACGTCAGCGTCAGCGACGAAGCCGACTATGCTTCGACCTTTGTCGTCGTCGAGAGCGCGGAGCCGCGATGAACGACTGCCCGGCGCCGAGCCGCCCCGAGCCGGGCAGCATCCCCTCGAGGGGCAGCACCGCGACGTCAGTCGCAAGCGTAGGAGCACCATGACGCACGCCCCCGTCATCCTCGACGTCGCCGGCCTCGCGCTCGACGCCGACGACCGCCGCCGGCTCGAGCATCCGCTCACCGGTGGCATCGTCCTCTTCGCGCGCAACTGGCGCGACCGGCAGCAGCTCACCGAGCTCGCCGCCGAGGTGAAGACGATCCGCGACGACTTGCTCATCTGCGTCGATCACGAGGGCGGCCGGGTGCAGCGCTTTCGCAGCGACGGCTTCACCCATCTGCCGCCGATGCGTGCGCTCGGCGAGCTCTGGATGGACGACGGCGCCGCCGGCCCTGGCAACGGCGCGATGCACGCGATGGAAGCGGCGCGCGCCGCCGGTCACGTCCTTGGCGCCGAGCTGCGCGCTTGCGGCGTCGATCTGAGCTTCACGCCGGTGCTCGACCTTGACCACGGCGACAGCGGCGTCATCGGCGACCGCGCCTTTCACCGCGATCCGCGCGTCGTCGCGATGCTCGCCGGCGCGCTCGTCCACGGCCTCCTGCAATCAGGCATGCACAACTGCGGCAAGCATTTCCCGGGACATGGCTTCGTCCGGGCCGACAGCCACCATGAGATCCCGTTCGACGAGCGCACGCTCGCGACGATCCTCGGCGACGACGCGCGTCCCTATGAATGGCTCGCCGGCGCTCTCGCGAGCGTGATGCCGGCGCACGTGATCTATCCGCGCGTCGACGTCCGCCCGGCGGGCTTCTCCGAGCGATGGTTGCGCGACATTCTGCGCCTGCAGCTCGGCTTCGACGGTGCGATCTTCAGCGACGACCTGAGCATGGCCGGCGCGCGCCGGATCGGCGACGTCGACGTGAGCTACGCCGAGGCGGCCGCGCTCGCGCTCGGCGCGGGCTGCGACATGGTGCTGCTCTGCAACCAGTCGCTTGACGGCGGTCGCGCCGTCGACGATCTGCTCGACGGCCTGCTCGCCGCCGAAGCCGCGGGCCACTGGCGCAGCGACGTCGACAGCGAAGCGCGCAGGCTCGCCCTCCTTCCCGACACACCACCGATCGCGTGGGACGAGCTCATGCACGATCCGGCGTATCAGCGCGCGCTCGAACGCCTGCCCTGAAGAGACCGAACAAGCAGGCGAAAAAAAGCCGCCCCGGCTCAACGGGGCGGCGCTGGCGGAGCGAGCGTCAGAACGGCCCTTGCGTCTCCTGGTTGCTGGTTTCGAAGGGCAGCCGGACCTGCGACAGGTCCTTCTTGGTCTCGACCAGCACGAGCGGGCCTTCGTCGACGGCCGGCGCAACCCGGATCTCGCGCGGCGCCGGGACCGGCGCCGCGGCTGCGGCCATCGCCGCTTGCGCTGTCTCGATCTTGCTGGAATCGGAGTTGACCCACTGCAGTCCGGCCGATTCGGCGACGGCTTCCAGCGACTGCACCGGCAACGCGTAAGGCGTTGTCGGCGCGGCGCGTTCGCGCGATTCGGGCTGCGGCTCGCTGCGTGCCGGAGGTTCGGCGGCCGGAGCGAACGCGACGGGCTCGTCGCGGCTCTCGACGTGCATCGCTTCGCGCTCGGTTCCGGTCTCGCCGAAACGCGGCGCGACGTCGGTCCGCGCCATGGGCTCCGCCACCGGTTCGAGCGACTCGTGCGTCGTCGAGCCGTGGCTAGCCTCTTGCGTCATGTCGCCGTCTGAGGCGGCGGCGCTGCCGTTGTCGATCGCCTGCGCTTCACCTTCGCGGGGACCGCGTCCACGACCGCGGCCGCGACGGCGGCTGCCTTCGCCCCGCGGCTCGAGCGGCGCCGCGTCGTCGCGCGGCGCGGTGTTCGCGTCGCCGCGATCGCCGTCGGTCAGCGCGAACGACTCGTGGGTGCCGGCGTGTGCCGGCGCTTCAGGCGCCGATGCACGTGGCTCGAAGCCATCGCGATCACGCGACTCGTCGGCGACCGGCGCGTCGCCGGCGTCGGTCGCACGGGCCTCGGCCTCGCGACGCAGGCGCTCACGCTCGCTGTCGCTCAGCGAGAGGTCGTCGGCCGCGGCACGCTCGCCGGTGTTCGCTTCGTCGCGATCGCGGCCGCGTCCACCGCGCCGGTTGCGACGTCGGCCGCCCTGGCGCTCGGCCGAACCCTCGGCTCCGTCGGCCGTCTGCGGGTTCGGCTGAGTGTCGTCGAACGACGGTGTCCGGGCCTGATCGCTCGCAACGTCGGTCGCTGCGTTGTCGCTGGCGCCATTGGCACCGCCGCGTACGCCACCGCCCTGGCGACCCTCGCGACGGCCTTCGCCGCGCGCGCCTTCCGTGCCGTCGGCCCGGGCCTCGCCGCGATCGGCGCGCGGGCCACGCGGCTCGCGTGACTCACGCGGCTCGCGCGGCTCGCGTCCTTCTCTCGGCGCACGCGCCTCGCCGCCTGTTTCTTCTCCGGGGCGCGCTGCGTCGGCAGGCCGATCGTTGCGCCGCGGGCGCGATGAACCCGAGCCGGCCTCGGCGCTGCCTTCAGCGGCTCGCTCGCCGCGATCGCCGCGCTGGCCGTCGCGACCACCGCGACCGCCACGTCCGCCGCGACCGCCGCGGTCGCCTCGCTCACCGCGCTCCTGGCGATCACCGCCTCGCTCACCGCGTTCGCGCCGCGGCGATTCGCCGGGCACGGCCGCGGGTGCGGCCAACGCGACGCGAGGCGCCGGCACAGGCTCGGGCGCGCCGAACAGGGACTTCACCCAAGCGAAGAAGCCGCCGCCGGCAGGCACCGGCGGGGCGATCGGCGCGGCGGGACGCGCGACGGGCAGACGCTCGGCCGCGGCGGGCAGCGACGGCGTCACGACGACGTGTGCGGGCTGCGGCCGCTCGGCCGGCGTCGGCGCGGGCGTCTCGGGCAGGATGCCCTTGATCACCGGCTCCTGCTTGGCCTTGGTCTTCTCGCGCCGCGTGATGCCGACCTCTTCATCCTGCTCGTCGACCATGGTGTAGCTGGCCTGCAGGTTCTCGAGGCGCGGATCGTCGTGACGCAGGCGCTCGAGCCGGTAGTTCGGCGTCTCGAGATTCTTGTTTGGCACGAGCAGCACGGTGACGCGCTGCTTCAGCTCGATCTTCGTAATCTCGGTGCGCTTCTCGTTCAGGAGGAACGACGTGACCTCGACCGGCACCTGCACGTGCACGGCGGCGGTGTTGTCCTTCATCGACTCTTCCTGGACCATGCGCAGGATCTGCAACGCGCTGGACTCGGTGTCGCGGATGTGGCCGGTGCCGTTGCAACGCGGGCAGGTGATGTGCGAGCCCTCGCTCAGCGCCGGGCGCAGGCGCTGACGGCTCAGCTCGAGCAGGCCGAACTTGCTGATCGACGAGAACTGCACGCGGGCGCGGTCCTGGCGCAGCGCATCGCGGAGCCGCGTCTCGACCTCGCGCCGGTTCTTCGACTCTTCCATGTCGATGAAGTCGACCACGATCAGGCCACCCAGGTCGCGCAGACGCATCTGGCGGGCGATTTCGTCGGCGGCTTCGAGGTTGGTGCGCGTGGCGGTCTCTTCGATGTCGGACCCGCGGGTCGAGCGCGCCGAGTTGACGTCGACCGAGACCAGCGCCTCGGTGTGGTCGATCACGATCGCGCCGCCCGACGGCAGGTTCACCGTGCGGGCGAACGCGGTCTCGATCTGGTGCTCGATCTGGAAGCGCGAGAAGAGGGCCGCGTCGTCCTTGTAGCGCTTGACCTTGTGCGCCGTTTCCGGCATCACGTGGCTCATGAACTGCTGGGCCTGGTCGTAGATGTCGTCGGTGTCGATCAGGATTTCGCCGACGTCGGCGGTGAAGTAGTCGCGGATCGCGCGGATCACCAGCGACGACTCCTGGTAGATCAAAAACGCGCCCTTGCCGGCCTGGGAGGCGCCGTCGATGGCGGTCCAGA
>JAYVVB010000437.1:0-4267 GCA_043787455.1 Rhizobacter sp. | reverse complement strand
CGAGCCTGGATCGACTCGATCCTCGGCGCTGTGTCCGCTCAGCCCCGGCTGGCGCGGGTCGCCTCGCCGAGCGCGATCACTGCCATCGCGTAGTAGCTCGACCAGTTGTAGCGCGTCAGGGAGTAGAAGTTGGTCGTGCCGGCGACGTAGGTCGGTGCGGCGTCGCCGTTCTGCAGCTCGACGAGCGCGAGCAGGCTCTCGCACGCGAGCGCCTCTTCGCCAAGGCGCGCGCCGTGCGCGACCATGTCGGCGGCGGTGAAGGTCGGAACGATGTCGGGTGCGAGCAGCGCCGCGCGCTCGCTCGTCTCGGTCGGCGGTTTGACGTCGAAGCGGGTCGCGAGGCCGCGCTTCCAGCCGAACTCGGCCAGGTAGTTGGCGACGCTGCCGATGACGTCGGCCGCGCTCGTGTGCAGGTCGACGTGGCCGTCGCCGTCGAAGTCGACCGCGTACTTGTTGAAGCTCGACGGCATGAACTGCGCCATGCCGAGCGCGCCGGCGTAGCTGCCGCGCCAGGCGGCGGGGTCGATGCCCTCGCTCTTGCACAGCACGAACCAGTTCTCGAGCTCGTCCTTGAAGAAATCGCTGCGGTCCTTGCGGCCGGCGGGGAAGTCGAACGCCAGTGTCGCGAGCGCGTCGATGACGCGAAAGTTGCCCATCTGCCGGCCGAAGATCGATTCGACGCCGACGATGCCGACCACCGTCTCGGGCGGCACGCCGTAGATCTCCTCGGCCTGCGCCAGCCAGCGCTCGTTGGCGCTCCAGAACAGGACGCCGGCGCGGATCCGGATCGGCTCGATGAAGCGGGCGCGGTACGCGTTCCAGTTCTTCGCCGTGCCCGCGGCAGGCGGCATGATGTAGCGAATGACGCTCGGGATGAAGCGAGCCTGTGCGAGCGCACTGCGGACCCATGCCGGGTCGAGGTCGCGCCGCACGGCGACGGCGTCGGCGAAACCGGCGACGTCGTCGCGCAGGCCATAGGTGACGATGTCGGGCGCGTCTTCGGTCGCGAAGGCGGCACGTTGCTTTGCGCCTTTCTTGACGAGCGCCGTTTCGGCCGATGCGGCCGTCGACATGAGGAGCGCAGCGCCGCCGAGGACGATGAGGCGTCGGGAAGGAAGAGGCATCGGATCCAGGAATCGAAGAAAGGAGAGACGCGCGCCGCGCGCCCGGCCGACTATCGAGGAGCGGGCGAGCGCAGCCGTCGCGCGGCGAGCGCGAACTCGCGGCCGAGAGCGAAGTCCGGCCGACGTGCCGCGGCGCGGCTGTAGCGCTGCGCTTCGAGCCGATCGAGGTGCGCCGCGAGCGGCTCGCCGGCACTGCCGAGGCGTTCGCGCACGCGCGCGGCGAGCGCGCGCGGCGCCTCGTGCGCTGCGGCGTCGACGCCGAGCGATCTGAGCGTGCGCTTCATGCGCTCGAGCTGTCGCACCCACGGGTCGACGCGATGGCGATCGAGCCAGGCCCAGATCGCGCCCGCGAGAGCGAGGCCGCTCAAGGTACCGACGAGGAGCAGCGCGAGATCTTCCCAGCTCGGCGCCGTGAAGCCGATCTGCTTCAGCACGTCGAGCTGCTGACCGCGCGAGTAGTTGAGCACCCACTGGTTCCAGCGGTTGTTGACCGCTTCCCAGGCACCGCGCAGGCGCTCGACCAGCTGCGGGCTCATCGCGTCGAGCGTGCCGGCGACGAAGCCCGGCCGCGGCGCGAGGCGCGTGCTCCGGTCGATGCGATCGGGCGCGACGGCGCCGGTGGGATCGGCGCGGATCCAGCCGACTCCCGTCTGCCAGTACTCGGCCCAGGCATGCGCCGAGCTCTGGCGCACGACGTAGTAGCCGTCGACCGGCGGCAGGTCGGTGCCCTGGTAGCCGGTGACGACGCGCGCGGGAATGCCGAGGGCGCGCATCACGACCACGAAGGCCACGGCGAAGTGCTCGCAGAAGCCTTCCTTCCGATCGAGCCAGAACTCGTCGACGCTGTCGCGACCATAGTCGCCGGGCGCGAGCGTGTAGCTGAAGCCGTCGCTGCGGATGTGGCGCAGGAGCGCCTGCGCGAGCTGGGATGCGCTCGCGCTGCGCCGCGACGGATCCTCGCGGAAGGCACGCGCCCAGGCCATCGTTCGCGGATTGAATCCGGGCGGCAGCGCGGCGGCGTCACCCAGCTCGCCCGGCCGACGCGACGGGCCGAGGATGAAGCGCGTGCTGGCCGTGGCCTTGAAGCGCAGTCGTTCGATCACCGGCCGGTCGGCGAGCCATTGCAGGTCCTCGCGCGCGACGACGCGATAGCCGTCGATCGCCTGCACCTCGGTCGTCGCCTCAAGCAGCGGGATCGAAGCCAGGCGCAGGGGCTCGATCGTCGCCTCGTAGGTGACGGCGCCGGCGGCCGCCTTCAGCGTTGCCGGCCGCGAGGGAATGCCTGCCGGCGCGTACGGCAGGCTGCTCGGCGTCCACACGGTGCCGTCGAAGTGGGTCAGCACCGGGCCGCGGAAATACATCTCCGCCGGCGCCGGCGCCGCGCCGTCGAAGCGCAGCCGCATCGCGATCGAGTCGTCGCTCGCGACCTCGGTCATCGAGCCCATCTTCATGGTGTTCGACAGGCCGGTCTTCGAGATCCCGTCCTGCGGCACGCCCCAGAGCGGGCCGATGCGGGGGAAGAGCAGGAACATCAGCGCCATCACCGGCGCGCCGAGCAGCGCCGTGCGCGCCGCGAGGCCACCGGCCTGCGCCAGGCTCGGCTGGCCGACCGGCATGTGCGCGAGCACGACCGCGGTGAGCAGCCCCCAGACCGACACCAGCATCGCGACCGCGACCAGCAGCGACTGCGAGTAGAGGAAGTGAGTGAGGATGATGAAGAAGCCGAGGAAGAAGACGACGAAGGCGTCTCGTTTGGCCCGCAGCTCGAGCGTCTTCAGCGCCATCAACGCGACCGCGAGCGTGACGCCGGGCTCCTTGCCGAGCAGGGTGTGATAGGTGCTCAGGGTCAGGCCGATGGCAAGGACGAGCACCGCGATCAGCACCCAGCGTCCCGGCAGCGCTGCGTTGGCGAGGGCGATGCGACCGCGCCAGACGAGGACGATCGCTGTCATGGCGATCGCCCACGCGGGCAGGTGCTCGACGTGCGGCAGCACCGTCCAGGCGATGACGCCGAGGAGGAAGAGGGTGTCGCGCGCCTCGCGCGGCAAGCGGCGCCAGCCGGGCCAGCTCGGAACGAGGCGGCGCGCGACGGCGAGGGTCGGTGCGTTCACGGCGGCGTGGAGATCGGCTTCAGTGCCAGAGGGCGAGCGCTTCGAGGCAGCGCGTGCGCTGCGCTTCGCCGTCGGCGGGAGCGATCTCGACGCCGGGCAGGCGCAGGCCATAGTCGGCGTCGGCGCGATGGGCGGCGAGCGTCCACGCAGCAAGGCGCGACAGGCGTTCCTCCGGCGCGAGCGACGCGCAGGCCGACCAGTCGAGCCAGAGCTCTTGGCGCGCCGACGTGCTCGTGTCTCGGCTCACCAGCTCGGCGCCGGTCTCGAGCGCCTGCGCCGCCTTCTTCCAGGCGACGAGCTTCATCGGATCGCCGCGTCGATAGGCGCGCACGCCTTCGATCTCGCCGCCTTCGGTGCGTCGCGACGTCGCCGTGCCGGCCGCGATGGGTCGCGCCGCCGGCAACGCCGGGGCCTGCGCTTCGATCGCCGGATAGACGAGCACGCGTGCAGCCGCCCGCCACACGGTCCAGGCACGGAACAGGCCGAGCGGGAAACGGGTCTCGACGGTCAGCACCGGGACCTGATGCAGACCGCGGCTCTCAGGCACGAAGCTCACGTGGGCGATCGACTGGCCGCCCGCCGGGACGTTGGTCCAGGCGAGTGTCGACGCGGCTGCCTCGAGGATGCGCAGGCCGACGCCGAAGCGCTGCGAGGTCGGGCTCGACATCACCACGTCGAGCACGGCCGGGCTACCGGCGAACGCGGGCGCGACCGGACGCAGGTGCAGCGTCAGGCCGCGCAGCGTCCCGTGGGTGACGTGCATCGAGACGATGCCGCTGCCGGCGAGCAGGAAGGTGAGGACGTAGCCGAGGTTGAGCTGGTAGTTGATCGACGCCAGCAGCAGAACGATCAGCGTCGAGGCGAAGAGCCAGCCGGCGCGTGTCGGCAGGATGTAGATGTTGGCCTGGGTCAGGAGCTGGGTGTCGCTGCGCGGCAGGCGCGACGTCAGCCAAGCGCGCACGCGGGCGCGGGCCATGGCGATCGGGTTGAGGAGAGGCGCGGCGCGGCCCCTCCCCCCAGCCCTCTTCCCCG
>JAYVVB010000436.1:0-4313 GCA_043787455.1 Rhizobacter sp. | reverse complement strand
CATCTGGATGCTGCTCATCGCATCGGGCTACGCGCAGGCCAGCTCGAGCATGCCTCCGACCTGGGTGATCTGGTGCTGCTACATCGCCATCGGTCTGGGCACGATGTTCGGCGGCTGGCGCATCGTCAAGACGATGGGGCAGAGGATCACCAAGCTGAAGCCCGTCGGCGGCTTCTGCGCCGAGACCGGCGGCGCGATCACGCTGTTCCTCGCCACGGCACTCGGCATCCCGGTCTCGACGACCCACACCATCACCGGTGCGATCGTCGGCGTCGGCTCGGTGCGCCGCGCCTCGGCCGTGCGCTGGGGACTGGCGGGGAACATCGTGTGGGCGTGGCTGTTCACGATTCCGGCGGCGGCCCTGGTCGCCGCATTGTTCTACGCGATCAGCTTTCTTCTCTTTGGCTGATCGGGGCGGCGAGTGAGCGATTTTCACGGCTCATCATCGACGGGCATCGAGCGCAGCGAGCCGCCATTCGCGTTCGTCGTCGCCGCCTGGGCGATCGCGGCGTTCCTGCTCTGGTTCGTACTGCACGTCGACCTGCTGCCGGCGCTGCTCGCCGGCCTGCTCGTCTTCGAGCTGGTGCATCTGTTCACGCTGCGCATGAGCTCCGTGCGCGAACGTCGCGCGCGGATTCTGGCCGTCGCCTTCATCGCGACGGTGGTGGTCGGCCTGCTCGGCCTCGCGGCTTTCGCCAGCGTCGTCTTCTTCAAGAGCGAGAACGGCGGCTACATCATCCTGCTGAAGAAGACGGCCGAGGTGATCCAGAGCTGGCGCCACCTCGTGCCCGAGTGGGCGGCGCAGTCGATGCCGGTCGATGCCGACGCCTTGCGTCTGCGCGTGGTCGCCTGGGTGCAGGAGCATCTCGTGTCCGTCCGCGCCGCCGGCCAGCAGGCGACGCAGATCCTGGTGCGCATCCTCATCGGCATGGTGATCGGGGCGCTGGTCGCGCTGCGACAGGCCGAGCTGCCGGTGGACGACCGTCCGCTAGCCCGCGCGCTCGCGAACCGCGCCCTGCGCTTCGGCGAGGCGTTCCGGCGCATCGTGTTCGCGCAGGTGCGGATCGCGGCGATCAACGCGGGCCTGACGGCGCTCTACCTCGTCGTGATCCTGCCCCTCTGGGGCATCCAGCTATCGCTGGTGAAGACGATGATCTTCATCACCTTCATCGCCGGCCTGATCCCGGTGATCGGCAACCTGGTCTCGAACGTCGTCGTCGTGATCGTGAGCCTCAGCGTCTCACCCTACGTCGCGGGCGCGTCGCTGCTCTACCTGGTGGCGATCCACAAGCTCGAGTACTTCCTGAACGCCCGGATGGTCGGCCGGCAGATCGAGGCGCGCGCCTGGGAGCTGCTGTTGGCGATGCTCGCGATGGAGGCGGCGTTCGGCATCGTCGGGCTGATCGCGGCGCCCATCTACTACGCCTACCTCAAGGACGAGCTGGCCGCCAAGGGCTGGGTCTAACGGCGGGCTGTCGCGCCGCGACAGAATCGCCGCATGACCACGCCGCTGCCCCTCGCCTCCCCCGCCGCCCTCGGCTTCGACGCCGATCGCCTCACCCGCATCGACCGCTTCCTCGCCGGACGCTACGTCGAGCCCGGCCTCCTGCCCTGCGCGCTGCTCCTCGTGGCGCGCCGCGGCGAGGTCGTGCACAAGTGCGTGCTCGGCCATGCGTCGCTCGAGCGCGGCCAGCGGCTCGAGGAAGACACGATCTTTCGCATCTACTCGATGACCAAGCCGGTGACGAGCGTCGCCTTGATGATGCTCGTCGAAGACGGCCGCATCGCTCTCGACGACCCGGTCGCGAAGTGGATCCCGTCGTGGCGCGACCTCGAGGTCTATCGCTCGGGCCAGCCGGGCGCCTTCGCCACGGCGCCGGCCGAGGCGCCGATGCGCGTGATCGATCTCATGCGCCACACCTCCGGCCTCACCTACGGCTTCCAGAACCGCACGAATGTCGATGCGGCCTACCGCACCCTGAATCTCGACCCGTTCGCGGCCGAGAGCCTCGAGAGTTTCGTCGACGCGCTCGGCCGCGTGCCGCTCGAGTTCTCGCCCGGCACGTCGTGGAACTACGGCGTCTCGACCGACGTCGTCGGCCACCTCGTGAGCCTGGCCTCGGGCCGGCCCTTCGACGCGTTCGTGCAGAGCCGCATCCTGCAGCCGCTCGGCATGCACGACACCGACTTCCACGTGCCCGAAGCGAAGCTGGCGCGCTTCGCCGACTGCTACGTGCGCTCGGCGTCGGGCCAGCTCGTGCCCACGCCGGCGTCGAGTGCCTACTCGAAGCCGCCACGCGCGCCTTCGGGCGGTGGCGGCCTCGTCGGCACGGCCGGCGACTACCTGCGCTTTTGCGAGATGCTGCGCCGCGGCGGCGAGCTCGACGGCGTGCGCCTGCTCGGCCCCAAGACGCTCGCGCTCATGCGCATGAACCACCTGCCCGGCAGCCGCGACCTCGCCGACCTCGCCCCGCCGGGCATGTTCTCCGAGGCCGGCTACCAGGGCCTCGGCTTCGGCCTGGGCTTCGCCGTCACGACCGACCCGGCGCGCTGCGGAATCGCAGCGTCACCCGGCGAGTACTCGTGGGGCGGGATGGCGTCGACGGCGTTCTGGGTCGATCCCGTGGAAGACGTATGCGTCGTGTTCATGACGCAGCTGATGCCGTCGAGCACGTATCCGATCCGACGGCAGTTGCGGACGATGGTGAATGCGGCGATCGTGGAGACAGCAGCGGACCGTGGGTGACCGGTCATCCACTGCGGCTCCGGTCACCGACAGGAGCGCCGGGGACGCTCTACAGCGGCATTGCCGGCGCGGCCGCCGCGCCTTCCAGTTGCGGCCCCAGGAGGTCTCGCTGCGGATAGCCGCGGTTCACGTCGAGCCCCGTTACGCGCCAGTCGTGTGCCGGCAGCGCGACGGGGTGCAGGACCCGCTCGTAGGAGCGCATCGGCCACACGACGCCGAACCGGCGCGAGTGCTCGAAGGTATCGACCTCCGCGACCGCGCCCTGGGTGCCGGCGAATCCCTCCAAGGTGAAGCGCACGCGGCGCATCACGCTGTCGCTGCGATCGATGCAGAGGGCGATGCGGTCGGACGCGGAGCGCCCCAGCCCCGGGGACAGCCAGGCCTCGAGCACGTCGCATGACCGGCCGTCGACGGTTTCGGTTCCGGCGAGGCGCAACGGCAACTCGCGGTCGACGAGCCAGAGCGGGCCGAGCAGGAACAGGTTGTAGCCCTCGGCCACCAGCGCCGCCGCCCGCTCGGCTGCGTCGTTCGTGCTGCGGACGCCGTTGAACCAGACCGTCACGTCGCCCGCGGGCTTGGAAGCGCCAGGCGCGCGCTGCCACACCACCTCCTTGCTTCCGCTCGCGCCGGTGTAAGCCTGTGCCGTCAGGCCCAGCTTCGGCATCAACCGCTCCTGCGAGCGGCCGCGAAATCCGGCATCCACGATCTCGGGCTGGACGCGGTCGATGAACGGCCTCCACTGTCCGTCGTAGGAGATGTTGATGTCGTTCAGTCGACGATACGCGGCCAGCCCATGGGCTTCGGCGCTTTCCGCCAGTCGGCGTCTGGCGGCGCTGTCTGTAGGCGGCGGCGCGGCGATCAGCGGCAACGGCGTGCTGCATGCCACAAGCCACGGCAAGGCCAGCGCACCGATGGCTGTACGGCGAGAAACGAGCGAGTGGGGCATGAATGCTTTCTGGATGGGGCCGGCGCGCCGACGTCGCCCAGGCGGCGCCCGTCTCGGGCACTGGCAAACGATATGCCTTCGCGAGCTGCGACGCGCGATGCCCCGTGCATGGCGACTGCTGCGTGCGCTAGGCGCGAGCGTCGTGTTCATGACGCAACTGATGCCGTCGAGCACCTATCCGATCCGGCGGGAGTTGCGGACGATGGTGAATTCGGCGATCGTAGAGACAGCAGCGGCGCGCGGGCGACCGCTTCGACCCGCGTGAGGAGACCGCATGACCGACCACCCCGCCGATTTCGCCGTGATCCTGGCCCACTGGGAAGCGCGCCAGCCCGACGCCGTCGCCATCCGCTTCGCCGGATCGGACACGACATGGGCCGAGCTCGCCCGCCGCGTGCGCCGCGCCGCCGCGGCGCTGCGGGCCGCTGGCCTGAAGCCCGGCGACCGGATCGCCGTGCTCGACCTCAACCACCCCTCGTGCCTGGAGCTGACGCTCGCCTGCGCGCAGGTCGGCACCGCGAACGCCGTCGTCAACTTCCGGCTCGCCTCGCCCGAGATCGCCTACGTCATCAACGACTCGAAGGCGCGGCTGCTCTTCGTCGGGCCGGAATTCGCCGGCGC
>JAYVVB010000435.1:0-3576 GCA_043787455.1 Rhizobacter sp. | reverse complement strand
CATCGAACCGCGCCACATGGTGGCGATCCAGTTGAACACCTTCACGCCGGTCGGCACCGCGATCAGCATGGTGGCGTACATGAAGAACAGCTGGCTGGTCACTGGCATGCCGGTAGTAAACATGTGGTGGGCCCAGACGATGAACGACAGGATCGCGATCGACGAGGTTGCGTACTCCATCGACGCATAACCGAACAGGGTTTTGCGGGCAAAGGCCGGGATGATGTGCGAGACGATGCCGAAGGCCGGCAGAATCATGATGTACACCTCGGGATGACCGAAGAACCAGAAGATATGCTGGTACATCACCGGATCACCGCCACCGGCCGCATTGAAGAAGGAGGTACCGAAATGGCGGTCGGTCAGGGTCATGGTGATGGCGCCGGCCAGCACTGGCATCACAGCGATCAGCAGATAGGCGGTGATTAGCCAGGTCCAGCAAAACATCGGCATTTTCATCAGCGTCATGCCAGGAGCGCGCATGTTGAGGATGGTGACGATGATGTTGATCGAACCCATGATCGACGAGGCGCCCATCAGGTGCATCGCGAAAATACCCATGTCCATGCCGGCGCCCATCTGGGTCGACAATGGCGCGTACAGCGTCCAGCCGGCTGCGGTGGCGCCGCCGGGCATGAAGAACGAACCGACGATTATCAGCGCGGCCGGAATGAGCAGCCAGAAGCTCAGGTTGTTCATGCGCGCGAACGCCATGTCGGGCGCGCCGATCTGGAGCGGGATCATCCAGTTCGCGAACCCGACGAAGGCCGGCATGATGGCGCCGAAGACCATGATCAGGCCGTGCATCGTCGTCAGCTGGTTGAAGAACTGCGGACGCATGAACTGCAGGCCGGGCTGGAACAGCTCGGCGCGTATGGCCAGGGCGAGCACGCCGCCGACCATGAACATCGTGAACGAGAACACCAGGTACATCGTGCCGATGTCCTTGTGGTTGGTCGCGTAGACCCAGCGACGCCAGCCATGCGGCGCGCCGTGGTGATCGTGATCGTCGTGGGGCAGGTCGTGGCCCGCCGGGTGGGCATGGCCGTCGTGGCCGATGACTGCGCTCATGGAGTTCGTGTCCTCTGGATGACTTGACTTACTTGCGTGCGGCCGCGACTTCGGTCGGCTGCACAACTTGGCCGGTGGCGTTCGACCAGTGGTTCTTGGTGAACGTGATCACCGCCGCGAGCTCGGTGTCGGAGAGCTGCTTCCACGCCGGCATCGCGCCGTTGTTCTGGCCGTTGAGGAGGACGTGGATCTGCCTGGTCTTGTCGGCGTCGAGCACCGTCGGCGAGCCGTCGAGCGCCTTGATCGCCCCGCCGCCCTTGCCGTTGGGCTGGTGGCAGACCTGGCAGTTGGCGGTGTAGAGCTGCTCGCCGCGGGCCTGCAGGCCCGCTAGATCCCAGACCTTGTTCGGATCGTCGGCCTTGGCCTGCGCTTCCTTCTTCTTGCCGTCGACCCAGGCCGTGTAGTCGACCTGCGAGACGACCTTGACGTGGATCGGCATGTACGAGTGCTCCTTGCCGCACAGCTGCGAGCACTGACCGTAGTAGCTGCCGACCTTCGTGGCGCGAAACCACGTGTCGCGCACGAAGCCGGGCAGCGCCGTCTCCTGGACGCCGAGCGACGGCACGTAGAAGGCGTGGATCACGTCGTTGGCGGTGGTGATGATGCGCACCTTGCGATCGACCGGAACGACCAGCGGGTTGTCGACCTTCAGCAGGTAGTCATCGCCCTGCGGCTTGCCGGTGTCGGACATCTCGCGCTGGGTCGTGTCGAGCGTGGAGACGAAGCCGATGCCTTCGCCCTCGCCCTTCAGGTAGTCGTAGCCCCACTTCCACTGGATGCCGGTGGCCTTGATCGTGAGGTCGGCCGAGCTCGTGTCCTTCATCGCGACGACGACGCGCGTCGCCGGCAGCGCCATCAGGATGACGATGACGAAAGGCACGATCGTCCAGGCGATCTCGACCGTCGTGCTCTCATGGAAGTTGGCGGCGCGCGCGCCCTTCGACTTGCGATGCTTGACGATCGAATAGAACATCACGCCGAACACGGCGATGAAGATCACCGTGCAGATGACCAGCATGAAGTTGTGCAGCCACATCTGGTCGACGGCGATCTGCGTCGCCGGCGGCTGCAGGTCGATCTGGTTCACAGCCGGACCGCCTGCCAGGTTGCCGACGGCCAGCGCCGGCAGCGTGGCCAGCGCCATGAGCAGGCCGCCGGTCAGGCGCGAAAGGGCTTTCGTCGTCATCGTCGTCATTGCCACATCAATTCGTTGTTGGTGAGTTCGCCGACGTCGCGGCCACGGATTTCTCGGGCGCGCGCCCGACCGCGCCGCAACGGCCGAGCGCCGCGCGCAACTCGTCGGCGAGGGCGCGACGCTGTTCCGGCCGGACGAAGCGCCCGATCGCGATCCGCTGGCCCTGGCCCGAAACCTCGATCAGCGAACGGTCGCCGTGCTCGGGCTCGATGCGCACCCAGGCCGGCGCGAACGCGGCCTGTTCGGTGCAGAGGCCAATGGTGCATTCGACGAGGAGGCGGCCCGGCTCGAGGACGAGTCGCTCGCGATCGGCCGCGTGGCGCGCGTAGACGTAGAGCGCGGCACCGACGGCGAGGATCTCGACGCCGGCGAAGGGCAGCACGAGGGTCGCGCCGCGCCACCAGAAGGCGCCGGCGATGGCTAGCAACCAGGCGCTGAGCGAAAGATAGAAGGCGACGAGCTGGGTCGGCGTCATCGAGCAATTGCGCCGCAACAGCCAGTGCACGGAGCCATCGCCGAGGTCGGCGCGACCGAAGCGCAGCGACGCCGGGGGCGGCGGGAGACCGCCAAAAGCCTGGACACTGAGTACTGACATCCTGCTGTCGTCGCCTGGGATCTGTCGTTGCGCCGCGGTGAAAGCCACGGCCAACGGCGACCGCAGTGACATCGAAGGCCGAAACGACCTCGACGAAGCCCAAGATTTTAGCGTAAGGCTTCAGCGCGACGATCGCGGCCGTCGCACCATGGCGCGCATCTCGTCGAGCGAGACCGCCACCGGCGCGGCGCCGCCCACGCGTGGCGCCGGCTTGAAGCCGTGGCCGTAGGCGACTTCGACGCTGAGGCCGATGCTGCCGTCAGCGTCGGCGCGCTCGGCCAGCGCGTCGACGAGGCGCCGGCGCCAGCGCGGCGTGCGCAGCCCGGCGAAGCGATCGGGCGAGGTGTTGCCGCCGAGCTGCGCCAGTTCGGCAAGCAGGGCCTCGGCGCTCTTCCAGCGCAGGGTGAGCGTCTCCTGGTCGAGGACGGGATCGGCGAAGCCGGCGCCGACGAGCATGTCGCCGAGGTCGTGCATGTCGATGAAAGTCGGCGTCGGCGCCGGCCACCCCAGATTGGCGTAGAGGGCGCGCAGCTCGCGCAGCGTGTCCGGGCCGAGGCAGGAGAACACAGCGACGCCTTCGACCTCGAGCAGCGCATGCCAGCGCGCCATGAGCGCCGGCGGATCGACGACGAACGGCAGGACCATGTTCGCCCAGACGAGCTGCGCCCGGCCGATCGAGGTGTTGTCGGCGCTGTCGGGCACGACGGTCGCCGCG
>JAYVVB010000434.1:0-2746 GCA_043787455.1 Rhizobacter sp. | reverse complement strand
TCGCGATCCGCGCCGCAGCGAGCGTCGGGATCGAGAGGAAGATGCCGACCACGCCGCCGATCTCCTCGCCCGCGAGCAGGCCGAACAGCACCAGCAGCGGCGGCACGGCGACGCCGCCGCTCATCAGGTAGGGATTGAGCACGTAGTCCTGGAACAGGCGGTAGAGGCCGACGAACACCACGATCACGATCAGGTGGTCGTAGCCACCGACCGCCGCGACGACCAGGGCGGCAACGGCCGCCACCAACGGGCCGATCACGGGGATGAACTCGAGGGCGGCGCCGACCGCCGCGAGGACGATGCCGTAGGGCACGCCGGCGATCGAAAAGAAGATCGAGTAGCTGACGAAGGTCGCCGCCGACAGCAGCACCAGGGCGCGGATGTAGCGGCCGAAGAGCTTGTCGATGTCAGCGACGATGTGCTGCCACATCGGCGAGTGGCGCCCTTCGGCGGTCCAGCTGAGGAAGCTGTCGCGCATCGCCGCGCCGCCGGTGATGAACAGGAACGCAAGGATCGGGATCAGGACGACGTAGACCATGTCGCCGAACACGCGCAGCGCCGTCTGGCCGACCTGCTTGGCGATCGGCACCGCCGAGTTGCCGTCGGGCAGGTGCTCGCGCACGAACTCCGCCATCCGGCCGCGGTACGGCGTGAGCCAGTCGGGCAAGGGGACGCGATCGAACATTCCCGGATCGTTCGCGACCTGCGGGATGCGCGCCGCGAGGCGCGACGCCTGGCTGGCGAGCGACGGGCCGATGAGCGCGAGCAGCACCGCGACGGCGACCGCGAGCAGCACGAAGACCAGCGTCGTCGCCACCAGACGTGCCGAGCGCAGCGGAATCATCCGCTCGATGCGGCGCACGAGCGGATAGAGCATGTACGAGAAGAAGATCGCCAGGAAGAAGACCAGGAGCGTCCGGCGCACCGCATAGACGGCTCCGAGCGCCGCTGCGACGAGAAAGACCGTCCATGTGACCCGCGCGGCGCGACGATCGAAGGCAAGCATGACGACGGTCCTCTGCGATGGTGGCCGGGCGAAGCCCCGTTGGCGCTAGTATCTTTGCTCTTTCAGGGAAGCTCAATGAAACCTCTGCGCAGCTTCAACAAGGATCGCGTCGGCGCGGGCCTGCTCATCTTGATGGGCGCCGGCATCATCGCCCAGGGCCTCACCTACCGCATGGGCGCCCTCACGCGCATGGGCGCCGGCTTCATTCCGGTCGTCCTCGGCACGCTGCTCATGCTCGTCGGCTTGGCCATCGGCGTGACCGCCGATCAGGGCGACTTCGGCACTTCCGAGTCGCTGCCGACCGAGTGGCGCGGGTGGCTCTGCGTGCTCGGCGGCGTGATCGGCTTCGTCGTCTTTGGCGTCTACGGCGGCCTGGTGCCGGCGACGCTGCTGTCGGTGTTCATCGCCGCGATGGGCGACCGCAGCAACAGCGTCCGCGACGCGGTCATCCTCGCCGTCGGCGTCACGGTCGCAGGGGTGGTCATTTTCGTCTTCGGGCTGAAGATGACCTTCCCGATGTTCTCCTGGGGCTGACGACATGGGACAGGCACTGCACGACCTGTGGTTCGGATTCGGCGTCGCCCTCCAGCCGCACAACCTCATGTGGTCGGTGTTCGGCGTGCTGCTGGGCAACCTCATCGGCGTGCTGCCGGGCATGGGCGCGCTCACCGCGATCTCGATGCTGCTGCCGCTCACCTACGTGATCGCGCCCGTGCCGGCGATCCTGATGCTCGCCGGCATCTTCTATGGCTCGATGTACGGTGGTGCGATCGGCGCCATACTGCTGAACCTGCCGAGCCATCCGCCGCACGCCGTGACCTGCATCGACGGCTATCCGATGACCAAGGCCGGGCGCGGCGGAGCGGCCCTCGGCGTGACGATGATGGCCTCGTTCTTCGCGGCGTCGGTCGGCATCCTGATCATGATCTTCCTGTCGCCGGTGCTCGAGGTCGTCGCCTTCAAGTTCGGACCGACCGAGATCAGCGCCATCATGCTGCTCGGCCTGCTCGCAGGGGCGACGATGTCGCGCGGCTCGCCGCTCAAGGGCGTGGCGATGACGGTCTTCGGCCTCTTCGTCGGCACGATCGGCACCGACGTCATCAGCGGCACCCAGCGCTACACGCTCGGCATCAACGAGCTCTCCGACGGCATTGATCTCGCCGCCCTCAGCCTGGGCCTCTTCGGCATCGCCGACTTCCTCGTCACCATCAACCGGGTCGAGATCAAGGCCAGCGACGCCAAGGTCAGCATGCGCGACATGCGGCCGACCCGGGCCGAGCTGAAGCAGGCGTTCTTCCCGATGCTGCGCGGCACGGCCGTGGGCTGCCTGTTCGGCGCGATGCCGGGCACCGGCCCGACGATCACGACCTTCATCGCCTACGCGCTCGAGAGGAAGATCGCCAAGGATCCGTCGCGCTTCGGCAAGGGCGCGATCGAAGGCGTGGCCGCACCGGAGGCGGCGGCGCACTCGAAGACGCAGGTCGACTTCATCCCGACGATGTCGCTCGGCATCCCGGGCGACGCGGTGATGGCGCTGCTCCTCGGCGCGCTCATCATCAAGGGCATCCAGCCCGGGCCGCAGATGATCAGCGAGCACCCGGACATCTTCTGGGGCCTGATCGCGAGCTTCTGGATCGGCAACGTGCTGCTCATCATCCTCAACGTGCCGCTGATCGGCGTGTGGGTGAAGATGCTGCAGGTGCCGTACCGATTGCTGTATCCGACGGCGCTCTTCTTCAT
>JAYVVB010000433.1:0-2812 GCA_043787455.1 Rhizobacter sp. | reverse complement strand
GAGATCGACGTCCCCGACTCGGCCATCATCGATCGCATGAGCGGCCGCCGCGTCCACGTCGCTTCGGGACGTACTTACCACGTCCGTTTCAATCCGCCGAAGACCGAAGGCGTCGACGACATCACCGGCGAGCCACTGATCCAGCGCGTCGACGACCTCGAGGAGACGGTGAAAAAGCGCCTCGCCGTGTACGCTGAGCAGACACGGCCGCTGGTCGCGTACTACGCCCGCTGGGCAGCGGCGGGCGAGCTCGGCGCGCCGGCGTATCGAAAGATCAACGGCACCGGGACCGTCGACGAGATCACGGCTCGCGCCACGGCTGCGCTCGCCTGAAGAAGATTGACGTGGAGATCAAGGGCAAGGTGTTCATCGTCACCGGCGGGGCCTCCGGGCTCGGCGAAGGCACGGCGCGCATGCTCGCGCGAGAAGGTGCTTCGGTCGTCATCGCCGACCTGCGGGCCGAGCGCGGTGCGGCCGTCGCCAGCGAGATCGGCGGTCGCTTCGTCCAGTGCGACGTCAGCCAGGAAGCCGACGGGCAACGCGTGGTGGCCGAAGCAACTGCCCTGGGCAAACTCTTCGGTCTGATCAACTGCGCCGGCATCGGTCCCGCGTCTCGCACCGTCGGCAAGGAAGGCGCGCATGCCCTGGGCCTCTTCGCCAAGGTGATCACCGTCAACCTGATCGGCAGCTTCAACATGATCCGCCTCGCCGCCGAGGCGATGAGCCGCAACGATCCCGAGCCGACCGGCGAGCGCGGCGTGCTGATCTCGACCGCCAGCGTCGCCGCCTACGACGGCCAGATCGGCCAGGCCGCCTATTCGGCGTCGAAGGGCGGCATAGTCGGCATGACCTTGCCGATCGCGCGCGACCTGGCCCGCAGCGGTATTCGCAACATGACGATCGCGCCGGGCATCTTCGGCACGCCGATGCTGTTCACGATGCCCGCCGAGGTCCAGCAGGCGCTCGCCGCCAGCGTGCCCTTCCCGAGCCGCCTCGGCACGCCGGAAGACTTCGCCAAGCTCGTCCAGCAGATCGTCACCAACGAGATGCTGAACGGCGAGGTGATTCGCCTCGACGGGGCTATTCGGCTCGCGCCGAAGTAGCCCCGCCGTGGCGAATCACTCGCCGACGGCTGACAGGGCTGCTCCCTCCCCGCTTCGCTCTCCTCCCTAAGACAAGGAGGGGCCGGCCCCGTTGGGGCCGCTTTCACGATCAGGAGACCGAGGCGGCGCGTCAGCCGTTGCGCCTGGCGTAGAGCGCCCAGAGACGGGCCAAGTCTGCGGTGCCGTCTGCTCCCTGCACGCTCTTGAAGGTGGCTTGCGCCTTGGCCTTGTCGCCCGCCGCGAGCTGGCCGATGCCGAGATGGAGCTTGGCGTCTTCGGGTCGCTTCAGGCCGCCCTTGGCGATGCCTTGCTGGATGAGCTGCACGCCCTTGGCGGCCTGGCCCGCGTAGACCAGGTTCATGCCGACCCCGACGAGCGCGTCGCCGCTCTTGGCAGCATTCGCCTGCTTCTCGTCTTCTGCACGCGAGGCCGTGTCCTCGGCGAGCTTCTTGTCGACGAGCACCTGCAAGCGCTTGGCGCGGTCGGCCTGGGCGCCGGTACTCAAAGCCCCGCTGCTCATGCCCTTGTCGATCACCTGCTTGCCTTCGCTGGCCAGGTCGGCCTGCAACGCGAGCTGCGCCATCTCCATGTAGTCGGCCGGCGCCGTCATGCTCCCGGTCGCGAGCGACAGGCGATAGGCGTCGAGCGACAGCCGATCGGAGAAGTTGGCCTTCCTCTGCATGCGGCTCAGCAGATCGGCCCAGTACTCCTTCCTCGGGTAGTAGGTGACCAGCTTTTCCATCGCGAAGACGTAGGCGTTGTTGTCGCCCTGCTTCGACGCCGCATTGAGCAGCAGCTTGAGACGATCCTCGGGCGGCGTGCTGCCGACACGCTCGGCGCCCTGGATCTCGACCATCAGCTCCCTGGCGGCGCCGGCAAAATCGCCGCTCAGGTACTGGCTCTGAATCAGCATCGTCCGGATCCCCGGGCTCGAACCGCCTTCCTTCAAATAGCGCTGGCTCCACTGCATCGACTTCGCGTATTGCTGCGCGCGGTAATAAGTGCCCGCGATCGACTCGATCATGCGCAGCTTGTCCGGCCCGGACACCCTACCAGTGCCGCTGAGCAGCTCGAACGATCTCGCAGCCGTGTCGGCATCGCCCGCACCCGAGGCAGCGGCGATGCGCATGCGCTCGATCAGATACGTCTCGTTGGCATTGCGGCCGCTGCCTTCGGCCTCGTGCACCTTGGCGAGCGCCTCGCGATAGCGACCGCTCTTGATGAGCTCCTGCGCCGCCTGCAAGGGTTTGCCGACTTCGGGACGCAGCGCCTCCTGCGCGAACAAAACCCCCGACAGCAGCAAGCCCGCCGCGGCAGCGACGGCGGCGAAGACACCGCGTGCGCCTCTACTTGACAAACTGTTCATTGCCGACCATTCCGAGCTTGGTGACGCCCAGTCGCTGCGCCGAAGCCAGGACCGTCGCCACGGACTTGTATTCGACGAGCTTGTTGGGCCGGATGTGAACTTCGGGCTGATCGGGCTCGGCCGCAGCGCGCGACAGGCGCGACTCCAACGCGCCGCGGTCAGGAACGGCCTCGCCGTTCCACAGCACCGTGCCGTCGAAGTCGATGTCGATCGTCACGACCACCGGCTCCTTGAGCGGCGGCGGCGGCTTGCCGACCGGCATGTTGAGATTGACCGAGTGCAGTTGCACCGGGATCGTGATGATGAGCATGATGATGAGCACCAGCATCACGTCGATCAGCGG
>JAYVVB010000432.1:0-2680 GCA_043787455.1 Rhizobacter sp. | reverse complement strand
CCGATGTGCTGAAAGAGGGCGCGCTCGTCACGGTGGCCTGTTCGGAAGGCGACACCGGCTACATCTACGACGGCCTGCTCGATACCGAAGTGACCGACGTGCAGCGCGGCGAGCTGCCGCCCTGCCCGGTGAAGATCACGATGAACATCGGCAACCCGCAACTGGCGTTTGACTTCGCGCAGATGCCGGGTAACGGCGTCGGGCTGGCGCGGCTCGAGTTCATCATCAACAACAACATCGGCGTGCACCCGAAGGCGATCCTCGACTACCCGAACATCGACAGTGACCTGAAGAAGGCGGTCGAGAGCGTGGCCCGTGGCCATGCCTCGCCGCGGGCCTTCTATGTTGACAAGCTGGCCGAAGGCATTGCCACGATCGCCGCAGCCTTCTGGCCGCGCTCAGTGATCGTGCGCTTGTCCGACTTCAAGAGCAACGAGTACCGCAAGCTGATCGGTGGTTCGCGCTACGAGCCCGAGGAAGAGAACCCGATGCTCGGCTTCCGCGGCGCGTCGCGCTATGTGAGTGACACCTTCGGTGAGGCCTTCGCGATGGAGTGCGAGGCCCTGAACCGGGTGCGCACCGACATGGGTCTGACGAACGTCGAGATCATGGTGCCTTTCGTGCGCACGCTGGGCCAGGCCGCGCAGGTGGTGGGCATGCTCGCCGATCGTGGCCTGAAGCGCGCGTCCGACGGGGGCACCGATGGCCTGAAGATCATCATGATGTGCGAGGTGCCGAGCAACGCGATCCTGGCCGAGCAGTTCCTCGAACATTTCGACGGCATGTCGATCGGCTCGAACGACCTGACCCAGCTCACGCTCGGGCTGGACCGCGATTCGGGCATGGAGATCCTCGCGAAGGATTTCGACGAACGCGACCCTGCCGTCAAGTCACTGATCTCGCGCGCCATCAAGGCCTGCCTAGCGGCCGGCAAGTACGTCGGCATCTGCGGCCAGGGCCCGAGCGACCACCCAGACTTTGCCGACTGGCTGGTGGCCGAAGGGATCGGTTCGATCTCGCTCAACCCGGACTCGGTGGTCGAGACCTGGCAGAGGCTGGCGACGCGCTGAACGCGTGTGTGCCGGTGCCGCCCGTTTGCAGCGTGAGCACCATGTGCAGCTTGTCGTGGTACTTGCCGCTCGCCAGCTTGATCGCGCGAACCAGAAGGCCGTAGGCGACGAAGCCGGTCTTCTCGTAGAGGCCGACCGCCGCGACGTTGCCGGCCGTCACGGTCAGCGTCAGCATCTCCATTCCCGCGGTGCCGCGCGCCTCGCCGATCAGGCCCTCGAGCAGGTCACGGCCGATGCCCCGGCCGCGCGCTTCCGGGCGCACCATCATGCCGATGACATGGCCGATGTGCTTGCCCTTGCGGCGGCGATCGCGCTCCAGGCCGATCGCGCCGGCCAGCCGCTCGCCCCGCCAGGCGCCGAGCACGAAATGGCCGCGCTCGCGGCGGTCGAGGCCGAGACGCTGCAGATAGTCGGCGGGCTCCTTCACGACCTCTTCGGCGGCGTCGGAGGTGAAGGCCTCGGGATGCGCGAACAGCATCTCGTCGCGCAAGGTCTTGTAGGCAGGCAGGTCGGCAGCGACCAGCGCGCGGATTGCGACGGCGGTCTCCGGCATCGAGTCAGTGGCCGCCTCAACCACCGATGTAGTGCATCTCGACGCGGCGCTCGCCCGAGCCGACACCGGCTTCGGCGCGGCCACGCAGCTCGGAGTAGCGGTCCTCGCGTCCTTGCCAGACCAAGCCGATCGCGCCGGCGATTTCGGCGTCGCTCGCGCCCGCGCGCAGGAGACCGCGCAGGTCGTGGCCGCGGCTCGCGAACAGGCAGAGGAAGACTTTGCCCTCGGTCGAGAGTCGGGCTCGGTTGCAGTCGTGGCAGAACGCCTGGGTGACGCTGGAGATCGTGCCGATCTCTCCAGGCACTGCGCCCTCGACCGATGAGGCCGCATAGCGCCAGCGCTCGGCGGTTTCGCCGACGGTGCTGACGGGCATGCGCTCGAGGGCGAATACCTCGCCGATGCGCGCGATGACCTCGACCGAAGGCACGACGTCGTCCATGCGCCAGCCGTTGGTTGCGCCGACGTCCATGTATTCGATGAAGCGCAACGCGACGTGGCGGCCACGGAAATGGCGCGCCATCGGCACGATCTCGTGGTCGTTGGTGCCGCGCTTGACGACCATGTTGATCTTGATCGGGCCCAGGCCGGCACGCTCCGCAGCGTCGATGCCGGCCAGCACTTCGGCGACCGGGAAGTCGGCGTCGTTCATGCGCCGGAAGACCGTGTCGTCGAGCGCATCGAGGCTGACGGTCACGCGGCCGAGACCGGCGCGCTTCAGCGCCTCGGCCTTCTTCGCGAGGATCGAACCGTTGGTCGTCAGCGTGAGGTCGAGCGGCTCGCCCTCGACGGTACGCAGCCCGGCCAGCATGGCGATCAGGCGCTCGAGGTCGCGGCGCAGCAGCGGCTCGCCGCCGGTGAGGCGGATCTTGCGCACGCCGTGGGCGACGAACAGGCCCGCGAGCCGCGCGATCTCCTCGAAGCTCAGCAACGACGACTGCGGCAAAAAGCCGTACTGCTTGTCGAAGATCTCTTTCGGCATGCAATAGCTGCAGCGGAAGTTGCAGCGGTCGGTGACCGAGATGCGCAGGTCGTGCAGCGGCCGCTTCAGACGGTCGAG
>JAYVVB010000431.1:0-11417 GCA_043787455.1 Rhizobacter sp. | reverse complement strand
GCGGCTTCGACGTGGCCGAGGAGCAGGGGCTCGCGTCGATGCGCGAGCGCGCCTTCGTCGGCTCGCCGCGGACCGTCGCCGACAAGATCGGCCGCCTCGTCGAGGCCTTCGCGCTCGACGAGGTCGTGGTCAACACCTGGGCCTACGATCCGGCCGTGCGGCGCACGTCCTATGCGCTGCTCGCCGAGGCGTTCTCTCTCAAGGCGGTGTCCTCGCATAGGTGAAGCGCCGCCAGGCGAGCTCGAGCGGGCCGAAGCGATGTCGCGCGAGCCACCAGGCGCTGAACGGCAGCTGCACGAAGAGGAAGAGGGTGATCGCGAGCAGCGACTCGGTTGCCGGCCCGACACGATCCCATTGGCCAAGGCCCCAGCCATAGAAGACGAAGGTCGCGAGCGCGGTCTGCATCAGGTAATTCGTGAGCGGCATGCGCCCGGCGAGGGCGAGCGGGCGCAGCCAGCGCGGCGTGGCGCCGACGCCCGCAATGCGGACGATCGTGAGAGCGTAGAGGGCAGCGAGCGCGGCCCGGCCCCAGGTCCTCGCGAGCGTGGCCACGACGAGCAGGGTTTCGGAGTCGCCGCCGAAGCCGGTGGCGACCGCCGCGATCGGCATGGCGACGAGAGCGACGACGATGATCGTCCCCAGGCGCCATTGCAGGCGGGCGAGCGACGGGTCGGTCATGGCGCCGTGCCGTGGCCAGCCGCGCCTGCCGACGACGATACCGGCGAGGATGCCAGTGGCCATCTGGACATAGAACACGGCGTACGAGAACAGTCCGATCGGCGAGGTGTAGGTCCAGGCGAAAAGCCGCGCCGTCTCGGCGACTGCATCGCGAAACGAGCCGTGACCGAAGGCGAGGTCGTTCGACGCCTGCAGCTGTTCGTACTGGAACGCGGCGACCGTCTCCATCCCGGTCGAGAAGAGCAGCGGCCGGACGGCCTCGATGAGCGCCGGCAGCACGAGGCAGAAGGCCAGAAGCGCGAGCAACGTCCGGTCCGAGAGGCGTCGCGCGAACAGCAGCGCGAAGCCAAGGACGGCGTAGACGACGAGCACGTCGCCCGGCCAGAAGACGATGGCGTGGACCAGTCCCACGGCGAGCAGGAAGCCGATCCGGCGCACGAACACGCGCCCCGGCCGCTCGGGGTTGGCGGCGCGGCCGAGCCGTGCAGCGCGCGCTGTTTCGTCGCGCTCGAGACGCGTCATCTGCAGCGTGAAGCCGATGCCGAACAGGAATCCGAAGAGGAGGTTGAACTTGCCGGCGAAGAGCAGGTCGCGCAGCGCCGCGACGATGGCATCGACCGTGCGCGCTTCCGGCTTCGGCGCGGCGAAGAGCGAATGAGCGAATCCGGGCATGTTCATAATGAAGATGCCCAGCAAGGCGAAGCCGCGCATCACGTCGAGCGCGGCGACCCGCTCGGTCGCGGGCAGCGGCGCATCGGCGTCGTCAACGTTCGAGTCGGCGGCTTCGCTCACGAGGACAACGGTATCGCATGCGGCGCCCGCGGCGCTGGAAAGAGGATCCTTCGATGTTCGAGACCGCGATCGCCGGCAGCCTGCCGAAACCGTCCTGGCTCGCCGAGACTGAAAAGCTCTGGCCCGAATGGAAGTCGAGCGGCGCCGAGCTCGCCCGCGCCAAGGCCGACGCGACCCTCGTCTGGCTCAAGGTCCAGGAGGACGCCGGCATCGACATCGTCGGCGACGGGGAGCAGTCGCGCCAGCACTTCGTCCACGGTTTTCTCGCCCGCGTCGAAGGCATCGACTTCGAGCACAAGGTGAAGATGGGGATCCGCAACAACCGCTACGACGCGATGGTGCCGCAGGTTGTCGGACCCTTGCGCCTCGCCGGCCGGGTCCACGACGTCGAGGCGCGTCTCGCGCGGGCGCATACCGCCAGGCCGCTGAAGTTCACGCTGCCGGGGCCGATGACGATCGTCGACACCGTCGCCGACCGCTACTACGGCGACGGCAAGGAAGGCCGCATCCGGATGGCGTTCGCCTTCGCCGAGCTCCTCAACCAGGAAGCGCGCGCGCTCCAGGCCGACGGCGTCGACATCGTCCAGTTCGACGAGCCTGCGTTCAACGTCTACATGGCCGACGCCGCCGAGTGGGGCGTCGCCGCGCTCGAGCGCGCCGCTCAGGGGCTCGAGTGCAAGACGGCTGTGCACATCTGCTATGGCTACGGCATCCGCGCCAACGTCGACTGGAAGGAGACGCTCGGCAGCGCGTGGCGCCAGTACGAGGAGGTGTTCCCGGCGCTCGCCAAGAGCTCCATCGACCAGGTCTCGCTCGAATGCTTCCACTCGCACGTGCCGGCCGAGCTGATGCGCCTCCTCGATGGCAAGGACGTGATGGTCGGCGTCATCGACGTCGCCTCCGACGCCGTCGAGACGCCCGAGGAGATCGCCGACACGATCGGCAGTGCGCTCCGCTTCGTGCCGCGCGAGCGCCTGTTTCCGTGCACCAACTGCGGCCTGGCGCCGATGCGCCGCGAGGTCGCTGAGGCGAAGCTCGCCGCGCTCGCGCAGGGCGCGCAGCTCGCGCGCGAGCGCTACGGCCGATGAGCCCGACGCTGCTCGGCGTGCCGACGACCGAGCCGGGCGCGCTCGCCGACGCTCTCTCCGTGCGCGGCCACGCGCTGCTCACGCCCGACGCGTTCGCGCGTTTCGCCGGCGCCACGCTCGACGAGCTCGAAGCGCTCCGGCCGTCGTGGGACGCGCTGCCGCTCGACGCGCATCTGCGCGACGGCGGCCACTACCGGCGCCGCCGCCATGCGAGTTTCATCGTCGATGCCGGCGCGGTGCGCGTCGTGCCGCAACGCGCGCACTGGCAGCCGGTCGAATACAACGCGCTCCACGGCGGCATCGAGCGCTGGTTCGAGCCGATCGACGAGGCCGTGCTCGCCGCGCCGGCATGGCACCGCATGCTGGTCTCGTTCGCTGCGCTCGCGTCGTCGCGCCGGGGCGCGCAGCCGTGGTACGTGGAGGCACATCAGTTCCGCATCGACACCACCGACGGCATCGGCCGGCCGACGCCCGAAGGCGCGCACCGCGACGGCGTCGACTTCGTCGCCGTCGTGCTGGTCGGGCGCGCCAGCATCAAAGGTGGCGAGACGCGCGTCTTCGCCGCCGATGGGCCGCAGGGCTTGCGCTTCACGATGCTCGAGCCGTGGACCACGCTCGTGCTCGACGACGCCCGCGTCGTCCACGAGAGCACGCCGATCCAGCCGATCGACAACTACGGTCACCGCGACACGCTCGTCCTCACGTACCGCGCCCGCGGCTTCCAGGATCCCGCCGCGCGTTGACGCGCGGCTTCATCGAAACAAACGGAGTCGCTCATGTGGAAGATCGTGATCCTCGTCGTCGTGGTCCTGGTGGTCGGCGTGCTCGTCGTCGCGGCTATGCGTCCGAACGAGTTCGCGGCGCAGCGCAGCGTCAGCATCCATGCGCCGCCCGAGAAGATCTATCCGCTCATCAACGACTTCCGCCAGTGGCCGGCCTGGTCGCCTTGGGAAAGGCTCGACCCGAACATGCAGCGCACGCTGAGCGGCGCACCCAGCGGGCGCGGTGCGGTCTACGCCTGGGACGGCTCGGGCAAGGTCGGCGCGGGGCGGATGGAGATCAAGGAGGCGACCGCGCCGTCCAAGATCGGCATCCAGCTCGACTTCATCCGGCCGTTCGAGGGCCACAACATCACCGACTTCACGCTCGCACCGCGCGGTGATTCGACCGAGGTCACGTGGCTGATGCACGGCCCGTCGCCCTTCGTCTCGAAGCTGATGGGCCTCTTCGTCAACATGGACACGATGATCGGCAAGGACTTCGAGGCCGGCCTCGCCAACCTCAAGGTCGCAGCCGAGAAGTGAGCCCGTCGCGCTCGCGTCAGCCGGCCTGCATCGCTGATAGCACCTGCGCCGCGTGCGGAATCGGCGCGACGGCGCCGTAGCCTTCGGTCGAAAGCGCTGCCGCGACCGCGGCGTAGCGGCCGGCGTCCTCGAGATCGTCACCGGCGACGATCCGGGCGACGAAGGCGCCGCCGAACACGTCGCCGGCACCGGTCGCGTCGACGGGACAGCAGGGATGGGGCGCGATCCGAACGCGCCTGCGCGGGTCGGCGATCCACGCGCCTGAGGCACCCATCTTCAATGCGACGATGCCGGCGCCGAGTCTCAGGCAATGATCGACGATCGCCTCCGGCTCGACCAGGCCGGTGATCGCGGTGAGATCGTCGAGGCTCGGCAGGCAGATGTCGGTCTCGGCGATCACTGCGGTCGTGACGCGACGGGCGCGCGCGACGGGCCAGAGCTTCAGGCGCAGGTTGGTGTCGAACGAGACGCGCACGCCGGCGGCGCGGGCGATGGCGATGGCGGAAAGGCCCGCGTCGCACGCGGGCTGGGAGATCGCGAGCGAGATGCCCGAGAGATGCAGGACGCTGGCGCTCTCGATCGCCGCGCGCGGCAGCTGCGCCGGCCCGTGCCGGCTCGCCGCCGAGCCGCGGCGAAAGAAACTGAAGTGGTGGCCGTCGCTGTCGTGGGTGACGAAGTAGACGGCAGTGAAGGCCTTCGGGTCGGTGAGGACGTGGCTCTGTTCGACGCCTTCCTCGCGCCAGAGCGCGCGCAGCATCGCGCCGTAGACGTCGTCGCCGAGGGCCGAGACGTAGCCGACGCTCGCACCCTGTCGCGCCGCCGCGATCGCGAAGTTCGACGTGTCGCCGCCGAAGCCCTGGAGATAGACGGTGCGGCCTCCGGCACCGGTCTGGTTGAACTCGACCATCGGCTCGCCGAGGGCCAGGATGCGACCGTCGCTCATGGCTTCGGCGCGGGCTCCCCGAGCAGCGTCCGGCGCATGAACATCACCTGCGCGTAGAACTCGAAGTCGGCGTTTTCCTTGCGCGCGAAGCCGTGGCCTTCGTTCTCGGCGCGCAGATACCAGACCGGAGTGCCGTTCTTGCGCACGCGGGTGACGATCTGCTCGGCCTCGGTGTAAGGCACACGCGGATCATTCTTTCCCTGCACGACGAAAAGCGGCTTGGTGATCCGCTCGGCGTTGTTCAGCGGCGCCGTGCGCAGCATGAACTCGCGCATCGCCGGGTCGCGCTCGTCGCCGTATTCCACTCGACGCAGGTCGCGCCGATAGCTCTCGGTGTTCTCGAGGAAGGAGACGAAGTTGGAGATGCCGACGACGTCGATCGAGCCGGCGATGCGCTCGGGATAGTGCGTCGAGACCGCCAGGCTCATGTAGCCGCCGTAGCTTCCGCCGATGACCATCACGCGCGAGGCGTCGAGCCCGGGCTGGCGCGCGATCCAGTCGAGCAGCGCGCCGATGTCTTTCACCGAGTCCTCGCGCTTCATGCCGTCGTCGAGCGACATGAAGGTCTTGCCGTAGCCCGTCGAGCCGCGCACGTTGGGCCGCAGGACGGCGATGCCGAGCTCCTCGATGAAGTAGTGCGTCCGGCCGAGAAAGCCGAACCGCGCCTGCGCTTCCGGACCGCCGTGGATGACGACGAGCACCGGCCTCGGTCCCGTGAAGCGCGGCGGCGGCAGGCTGAGGAGGCCGGAGATCGCGCGCCCGTCGAAGCTCTTCCAGCGCACGATCTCCTGGTTGCCGAAGGTCGAAGGGTCGACGCCGGCCGGCGCGAACGGGGCCGTCCAGCGCTGCAGCGCGCCGTTGGTCGGATCGAGAACCGCGATCGTGCTCGGGCTCTTGCTGTCGACGAACGTCACGGCCAGGAGCGGCAGCTTCGGATGAAAATGCGATTGCACGATGCTGCCGTCGGCGACGTCCGGACTGGGCAGCTCGTCGAAGTTGTCGGCGTCGAAGAAGCGCAGCTCGCTCTTGCCTTCGACGTTGGCGCGAATCGCGAGCAGCCTGCCGCTCGCGTCGAGGCTCACGTTCTCGATGTCCCACGGGATCGTGCGGCTGATGCGCAGCAGGCGCGCGTCGGCGAGGCGGTAGAACATCAGCTCGCGGAACTCTCCGGCGCGGTCGCCGACGACGAAGAAGCCCGAGTCGTCCTTCTTCCACACCTGCGCCAGGTGCGTCGCCGCAGGCTGACCGGCTGCGGGCAGCACCTGCTTCAGGGCGCCGCTCGCGAGGTCGAGTAGCCACACCTGCGACTCGGTTGCGGAGAGCTCGTTGGTGAGCGCGATCTGTCCGTCGCTCCAGGCGATACCGCCCACCGCCCAGCCGCCCCCGGGCAGTTCCGCCAGTCGCCTGCGGCCCTCCGGACGAAGCGGATCGACGAGCGTGAGGCGCTGGCGGATGGTGTCGCGCCGGCCCGCGCCGGCCGTGCGGTCGAGCGGCAGCGAGAGATAGAGCAGCGCGCTCGAGCGATGGAGCCAGCCTTGCAGGTCGTGGCGTTCGTCGGGCTCGGTGAGCTGTGTCGTCCGGCGCGTCGCGAGGTCGAGGCGATAGAGCTGCGCTGCCTCGTCGCCGCCCCGACTGCGCTCGAAGACGATGTAGCGGCCGTCGATCGGCTCGTAGGTCGCGTTGCGCACCGGCTCGTCGGAGTCGGTCAGCGCTTCCGGCTCGGCCAGTGGAGTGGCGAGGCGATGGATCTGCGTCGTGCTCGCGTCGGCATGGCGAAACGACACCAGCATCTCGCGTCGCGTCGGATGCCAGTCGACGAATCGGTGGCCGCGGAAATCGTTGTAGCGCGCGACGTCGGCGGCGATGCTTACCGGCAGCGGCGGGATGCCCTGGACGACGAGGTTGGGATTGGGCGCGAGGAATTCGCCCGCCTCGGCACCGACGACGACGACTGGCGAAGCGCTGGCGCCGCGCGGCGCCGGGATCGGCATCGGCGCGCACGCGCCGAGCAGGATCGCCAGGAGCGACGCGACGGCGACGAAGAAGGAACGGGAGTCTCGCGGGATCATCGAGCCCTGCGCAGTCGTGGCGCCGGGAATGCGGCGGGTGATTGTGGCGCAGCGTCTCGTCTCGGCGAGTCCCCCTCGTGCGAGAGCCGCGGGCGCGACGGCGCGCGGCTCAGTCGCGTCGCTTCGCGTGCGTCAGGCGGCCTGCGCGAGTGCCGGCGTCGTCGGCTGGATGCCGGCGATGGCCCACTCGCGGCTGCCGTCGGCCGGCTTCACCAGGTGCCAGATCTCGTCGAACGGCTGGGCCGGGGCGCCGGCCTCTTCGCGAATCAGGCCGTGGAAGCGGACGCTGACGACCTGCCGGTCGGCCTCGTGCGCGACGTCGAGCACTTCGGCATCGACGCGCTCGACGTCGGTTTGCTGCTTGGCGCTGCCGCGCTCCTGCAGATCGAGCTTCAGGTGCGCGAACATCTCTGGCGTCGTGAACGCGCGCAGGTCGCCGAGGTCGCCGCTGTCGTTGGCGGCCTGGAGCCGGATGAAGATCATCTTGGCGATGCGCTCGAACGCGGGCGCGTCGAAGTCGGCAGGCAGGGCCGATGCGGTCGGCGCGAAGGCGCTATCGGGACGAGAGGCGACATCGGTCGGGATCGCAGCGGCGGGACTGGCGCCGAAGCCGGCGGCAGGGCTGCCGAACAAGGCCGCGGGCGACGGCGAGGCACCGGCGAAGGCCAGGTCCGACCGCTGCGACGCGGGCGCGAACCGGCGCATCAGGAAGCGGATCGCGAAGATCGCGACGACGCCGAGCAACAGCATCATGACGATGTTGCCGAACTCGGCGCCCATGCCGAGATGGCTCATCAGTGCGGCAATGCCGAGGCCGGCGGCGAGGCCGGCGATCGGGCCGAGCCACGAGCGCTTCGGCGCGGCGGCGGCAGCGGCGGCCGTAGGCGGCACGGCAGCGGTCTGCGCCCCGCGAGCCGCGGGCTTCGCGGGCAAGGCCTCCGGCGCAGCACGCGGCGGAACGCTGCGCTGCATGCCGACGGCGCCGCCGCCGCCGATGCGGCGCGCTTCGGCGACCGAGGGCAACGTCGCTGTAGAAGCGAACACGAGAAGGGTGGCGAGGACGAGTGATCTCATGGGTGTCTCCTGCGAGCTCGTTGCGCGAGTCGATGCGCGAGCGATCATACGGGGCGCGAATCACCCCTTCAATCAACGTGAGGGCCGCGTGGCGCGATGCAAGGTCCGGCGGACGAGACGGTTGTCGCAGCGCGACGGCGCCATTGACGGTCGACGCTGTGTCGTGACAGACTTTGCTCCCCGATGCGTTCCAGCGCATCGCCTCGAAGGCGAGCGAACCCCGCTCGGGCGAGTCACGCCACGAAGGAGAAGCCCATGACCCAGATCACGCAACCTCCTGTCGCTGTCGCCGTCGCTCGCGCGGCCGCCTGACCCGCCGCTTCGTTCTTCCGGGCGCCTTCGCGTCCGTCGTTTTCCGAGATCACCGAAGTCCGGCGTCACGCTCGGAGCGCGGCCAACGCTTTCGTTCGCCGTTCCCGCCGAGCACGCCTCGTCGTGACCGGCTCGTCGTCGACCCTTGGCCGACGCACGTGCAACGCACTTCGGATCTCCCATGCATCACTTCGATTTCCAACGCCTGCAAGGCATCGGTCTCACGGCCGAGCTGGCCGATCGGGCCCACATCGCCTGCGCGGACTTGAACCTCGACTCGCCGCCCGAGTTGCTGCGCGTCACTGCCGTGCACCGCGAAACCGTGCGCGTTCACGACGGCATCGTCGAGCGCGTGGCGCGCGTGCTCGCGCGCCTGCTGCGCGACGGCTTCGACGACGCGTCGGCGCTGGCCGTCGGCGACTGGGTCCTCTCCCTGAGTGACGGCGACGGCGACAGCGACGGCGCCGCGTGCCGCGTGCACGCCCGCGTCGCGCCGACCTCGCACATCGCCCGGCGCGACGGCGATGGAAGCCGCCACCCGGTCGTCAGCAACGTCGACCACGCGCTCGTCGTCATGGGCCTCGACGACGACTTCAGCCCGCGTCGCCTCGAGCGCTATCTCGCCCTCGTCCACGCGAGCAGCGTCGCGCCGCTCGTCGTGCTCACCAAGGCCGACGTCGCCGCCGCCGATCCGGCGCTGCGCGACGAGCGCATCGCCGGCCTGCGCGAGCGCATTGCCGACTTGCCGGAGCTCTTCGTCGTCGACGCCACCGACCCGGCCACGGCAGGCTTCTTCGCCGCGATCACGGGCTTCGGCCGGACGCTCGTCGTCATGGGCTCGTCGGGCGCGGGCAAATCGACACTCACCAACACCTTGATCGGCGCGAGCGTGCAGGACACGGGCGAAGTGCGCGCGAACGACGGCCGCGGCATGCACACGACGACGGCGCGGACGCTGCACCGATTGCCCGGCGGCGCCTGCATCATCGACACGCCGGGGCTGCGCACGCTCCGTCCCGACAGCGACGAGCGAACCTTGCTCGCCAGCTTCGGCGACGTCGAGTCGCTGTCGCTGCGCTGCCGCTTTCGCGACTGCACCCATGGCAGCGAGCCGGGCTGCGCCGTGCGCGAAGGCGTCGCCGCCGACCGCCTCGACAATTTTCAGAAGATGCTGCGCGAGACGCGTCGCGACGGCATGACCTGGGTCGAGCGCCGTCAGCAGCTCTCGGCCTGGAAGTCGCGCGGCAGGGAAGCGCGCGTGCGGATGAAGATGAAGCGCGAAGGAGGCTGACGAAGGGGGCTGACAGATGCTCAGCGAGCGGCGCTCTGCTGCATCTTGGCCGACGACAGGACGCGCACACCGGGTGCCGGCGACGCGAGCGCGGCGATCAGCGCCGCGGCGACGGTCGATGCCGCGATCGGCCGTACCCGCGCCGGGACGAGCGTCATCACGGGCGCGAGCAGGCGCGTCGCCCAGACTTCGATCGGCCGCGTCGGCTGGCCGAGCGCCGCGCGGTCGCCGGCGAGCAGCGATGGCTGCGCGATCACGATCGAGGCGTAGCCGAGCGCGGCGACATCGCGCTCCATCTCGCCCTTGACTCGGTTGTAGAAGACGCTCGACGAAGCGTCGGCGCCGAGCGCCGAGACGACGGCCAGGCGCGTCGCGCCGGCTTCGCGCGCGGCGCGCGCGATGGCGACGACGAGGTCGTGGTCGACGGCCTTGAAGGCGGCCTGCGATCCCGCGACCTTGATCGTCGTGCCGAGGGCGATGTACACGTCGCTCGCGCCGACGGCGGACCGAGCGAGCTGGGTCGCGTCGCCGATGTGGACCGTGAGCCGATCCTGCCGCGCGATGTCGGCGGAGAGCGGTCGCCGTGCCAGCACTTCGACGCGTTCGTAGCGCGGGTCGTCGAGCAGCTGCGCGAGCAGCGCCCGGCCGACGAGACCGGTGGCGCCGGCGACGAGCGCGACGCGGCGCTCAGCGCGGTCGGCCATCGTCGATATCCCTGCCCGCGCGCTGCGTCAGCGTTTGAACGTCGATCGCGGCGCGGCCGTCCCGCCGGCCGACTCGCGCCGGGGCGCTGCCGAGGCTGGGCGGTCCGACGTGCGAACTGCACCGCCATGACCGCTGCCCTGGCGCGCGCCGTTGCTGTTGCCGCGACCACCGCCGCCGCCGCCGCCATGGCCGCGACTGCTGCTGCCGCGGCTCGGGCCATCGCGATTCGGACGCATGCCGCCGCGGCCGGCGCCTTCGCCGATCACCATCCGGCCGAGCACGATCGGCTCGGGCCGCTCATGCGACGGCGGCTCGAAGCCGGGAACGATCTCCTTCGGGATCTCGTTCTTGGTCAGACGCTCGATGTCGCGCAGGAACCCGTTCTCGTCGACGCAGACAAGCGAGATCGCCTCGCCCTTGGTGCCGGCGCGGCCAGTGCGGCCGATGCGGTGCACGTAGTCCTCGGGCACGTTGGGCAGCTCGAAGTTGACGACGTGTGGCAGCTGGTCGATGTCGATGCCGCGCGCTGCGATGTCGGTCGCGACGAGCACCTGCAGCTCGCCCCTCTTGAAGTCGGCGAGCGCCTTGGTGCGCGCCGTCTGGCTCTTGTTGCCGTGGATCGCCATCGCCGTGATGTCATGCTTCAGGAGATGCTCGACCAGGCGGTTGGCGCCGTGCTTCATGCGCGTGAAGACGAGCACCTGGTGCCAGTCGTTGTCCTTGACGAGATGGACCAGCAGGTCCTTCTTCATCTCGCGCCCGACCGGGTGCACCTTCTGGGCGATCAGCTCGGCGGTCTGGTTGCGCCGCGCGACCTCGATCAGCATCGGCGCGTTGAGCAGGCGGTCGGCGAGCGCCTTGATCTCGTCGCTGAAGGTGGCCGAGAAGAGCAGGCTCTGCTTTTTCTGCGGCAGCACCGCGAGCACCTTCTTGATGTCGGGAAGGAAGCCCATGTCGAGCATGCGATCGGCCTCGTCCAGGACGAAGATCTCGACGTGCGAGAGGTCGAGCGTGCGCTGGCCGTGGTGGTCGAGCAGGCGGCCCGGCGTGGCGACGAGGATATCGACGCCGCGGCGCAGCTTGTCGATCTGCGGCTGCATGCCGACGCCGCCGAACATCACCATGCTGGTGAGCTTGCTGTACTTGCCGTAGGTGCGAACG
>JAYVVB010000430.1:0-4451 GCA_043787455.1 Rhizobacter sp. | reverse complement strand
GCAGGCCGACGCGGCGAGCGCCATCGGCAGCATCGACCCGGTCGCTTGCATGACCCAAGCCCCTGCCAGAAGCGAGACGTGCCCCGTGGCGTAAAACTTCAGGGGACGAGCGAGAGCAGCAGGCGCTTTCTTCGACATCAGGGTCTCCTTGATGCGACCAGTGTGCCAGCCGCGATGCCGCGCACCACGCCGCGCGCGCCGGCCAAGGCCTGAAAACGTGCACTGTTGGCGCGGTGCGCGACCGGGGCGGCGAGAAAGCAAAGTGCGTCCCTGACATCCGGACCCGATGGCGCCCTACATTCCGGCCGCGACCCGTCTGCGAAAGTCGGCGTTCAACCTCTTCCGCGACAGCGTCCATGACCCCCTCCCGCATTGGCCTCACCCTCGCCGTCGCCGCCTTGCTCGCCGCCTGCGGCGACACCGCGAAACTGCCGGTCGCCGCCGGCACCGGCCCCCAGCCGCAGCTGCCGGCACCCCGCAAGGACCTGATCACGACCGTGAACATCGCCCCGGCCAAGGGCTGGTCCGAGGGCGACAAGCCGGTCGCCGCGCCGGGCCTGACCGTGAGCGCATACGCGACCGGCCTCGACCATCCGCGCTGGCTCGCGGTGCTGCCGAACGGCGACGTCCTCGTCGCCGAGACCAACGCGCCGCCCAAGCCGGAAGACGGCAAGGGCATCAAGGGCTGGATCATGAAGAAGGTGATGGCGCGCGCCGGTGCGGGCACGCCGAGCGCGAATCGCATCACGCTCCTGCGCGGCCTCGGCGCCGATGGCAAGGCTACGACCCGGACCGTTTTCGTCGAGCAGCTGCACTCGCCCTTCGGCATGACGCTGGTCGGCAGCGACTTCTACGTCGCCAATTCCGACGGCGTGGTGCGCTTCCCCTATGCCACGGGCTCGACCCGGATCGACGCGCCGGCGACACCTGTGGCGCCCCTGCCTGCCGGGCCGATCAACCACCACTGGACCAAGAACGTGATCGCCAGCGGCGACGGCAGCAAGCTCTACGCGACGGTCGGCTCGAACAGCAACGTCGGCGAGAACAGCATCGCCGCCGAGGCAGGTCGCGCCGCGATCTGGGAGATCGACCGCAAGAGCGGTGCGGCACGCGAGTTCGCGACCGGCCTGCGCAACCCGAACGGCATGGCGTTCACCGAAGACGGCACGCTCTGGACCGTGGCCAACGAGCGCGACGAGCTGGGCAGCGATCTCGTCCCCGACTACCTCACGTCCGTGCGCGACGGCGCGTTCTACGGCTGGCCGTGGAGCTACTACAGTCAGCACGTCGACGAGCGGGTCCAGCCGCAGCGGCCGGAGATGGTCGCCAAGGCGGTCGCGCCCGACTACGCCCTCGGGCCGCATACGGCGTCGCTCGGGCTCGTCTCGTCGGTGGGAACGACCTTGCCCGCGCCGTTCGCGAGCGGCATGTTCGTCGGCCAGCACGGCTCGTGGAACAGGAAGCCCCACAGCGGCTACAAGGTGATCTTCGTCCCGTTCAAGGACGGCAAGCCATCCGGGGAGCCCACCGACGTGCTCACCGGGTTTCTCACGAATGACGGCGACGCGAAGGGCCGCCCGGTGGGCGTGGCGATCGACAAGACAGGCGCGCTGCTGGTCGCCGACGATGTCGGCAACGTGATCTGGCGCGTGACCGCTGCAGGGCGCTGAGTCGCGCCGTCAGGCGCGCGCCCAAGTCGCCGCATAGCCCGCGGCTGCCGCGCCCGCGCAGATGACGGCGCCCCAGACCCAGTCGATCATGCTGAGCCGCATCGGCCAATCGCGGACGACGGCGAGATTGGTGAGGTCGTACGCTCCGTACGCGGCCAGCCCGAGCACGGCGCCGCGCACTATCGCCTCGAGCCAGCCCGAGGGCGCGTTGAAGAGCGTGAGGTAGACGAGCGCGACCGGAAAGAGCAGGTAGAACGCGACGATCGGCACGACCCGCACCGGCTCGGCCATCAGCGCGCCCATCTCGCGCTGGTACAGGCCCTTGGCGACGAGGCCTAGCCAGATCCCGTCGAGGACGACCATCGCGGCGAACGCCGCGAGCCAGGCGAGGCCGAACGATCCGGCAGCGAGTCGGTTGCCTTCGGTCATGCCCTATTTCGCTTTCGTCTGCGACCAATCCTTCAGCGCGGCGAGCGTCTTCTCGACGTGCCGGCTAGGGTTCAGGCTCTGGTAGTTGTAGAGCACCTTGCCGTTCGGCGCGATGACGTAAGAGATGCGGTTGGCGTAGTCGGGCTTGAGCGCCATCACGGCGTCGTACGACTTCATCACCGACTGGGTGTCGTCGGACGCGACCGGGAACTTGCCCTGGCAGGCCTGGACCGAGAACTTGCCGAGCGTGGCGATGTCGTCCGACGAGACGCCGATCACGGTCGCGCCGAGTGCCTCGAATTTCGGGATCGACTCGGCGAACTCGTGCGCCTCGATCGAGCAGCCGACCGAGAATGCGGCCGGGAAGAAGTAGAGCACCACCGGCCCCTTGGCGAGCGATTCGGCCAGGCTGAACTTGAACACCTTGCCGCCGAGCGCGGCAGACGCTGTAAAGTTTGGCGCTGCATCCCCGACATCGAGTGCTGCGTACGACGACATCGAGAGCGAGGCCCCCAGCACGATGAACGCGAGAAACTTCTTCATGACCGCCTCCGGTTTGTCGCTGGTGCGTCAATCATCTTACGAGAATCGGCATGCCCCTGCGGGGGGGCTGCGACTCGCGGCGGCCCTCGTCGTCGCTGCATCGATGGCGCTCGCCGGCTGCGGATCGCTGCCCGTCAATGTCGGCAAGACCGACAGCAGCGCGCTGTTTCCCGATCCCGAGAGCCCGCTCGTCAAGATCGTGCGCAGCTCGACGCCGTCGCCGGAGCAGACCGGCGTGCGCCTGCTGCCGCTAGGCGCGTACTCGCTCGACACGCGCATCCAGCTCGCCCAGCGCGCGACGCGCTCGCTCGACGTCCAGTACTACGTTCTCGAGAACGATCCCACCGGGCGCTTGCTGATGGGTGCGCTGCGCGACGCGAGCCAGCGCGGCGTGCGCGTGCGCCTGCTCGTCGACGACCTCTACACCACGCACTCCGACTTCCTGCTGCGCGGCCTGGCGTCGTTCCCGAACATCGAGGTGCGGCTCTTCAATCCGTTCTGCTGCAACCGGTCGGGCGGCGTCGGCGGCCGCTACGCAGCGTCGATCTTCGACTTCGGCCGGCTCAACCACCGGATGCACAACAAGCTCTTCATCGCCGACGGCGTGATGGCCGTCGCCGGCGGTCGCAACATCGCCGACGAGTACTTCCTGCGCGCGCAGGACGCGAACTTCGTCGACATGGACGCATTCGTGATGGGCGCGGTCGTGAGCCAGATGTCGAACATCTTCGACCGCTACTGGAACAGCGAGGTCGTCTATCCGATCGAGGACATCGGCGAGGCGCTCGGCGACAAGCCGGCGCGCGCCAAGGCCTTCGACACGACGCTCGCGATGCTGCCGCCCTCGCCGCCCGCCGATCCGCCCGGAACCGATCTGCTCGGCTACGGTCCGCTCGCCGAGGAGCTCGACGGCGGCCAGATCGGCCTGGAATGGGGCATCGCCCGCGCTTTCGCCGATCCGCCGGAAAAGCTGCTCGCGATGTCGCCCAAGATCGCCTTCGAGATGAGCGTCACCAACGACGTCATGATGCAGGTCTGGCAGGCCAAGACCGACCTGGTGCTGACCTCGCCGTACATGATCCCGGGCGAGACCGGCATGCAGTCCTTCCGCAACCTGAAGCGCGACAAGGTCAAGGTCACGGTCGTCACCAACTCGCTCGCCGCGACCGACGAGCCGCTCGTCCACACCGGCTACTCGCGCTACAGGACGGCCATGCTCAGCGCCGGTGTCGATCTCTACGAGCTCAGCCCGACACGCACCCAGCAGACCAAGCGGCTCGGCATGTTCGGCTCGTCGCTCGGCCGTCTGCACGCGAAGACGGCCGTGATCGACAAGAAGATCATCTTCATCGGTTCGATGAACCTCGACCCGCGCTCGGCGAGCACCAACACCGAGTTCGGCATGTTCATCGAGAGCCCGGCGCTCGCCAAGGAGCTCTTGCGCGTGATCAACATCAGCAAGCTCGAGAGCGCGTATCGCCTCCGCCTCGCGCCGGGCAGCAACGAGCTGCAGTGGCTGACGATCGAGGAAGACAAGGAGATCGTCCTCGGCATCGAGCCCGAATCGAGCTTCTGGCTGCGTGTGCACAACATGCTGCTCGGCTGGTTCGTGCCGGAGAAGCTGCTCTAGCCCGGCTCTAGCCCGGATTGCACCGAAGGCCCGCGCGAACGGTGCGCGGCACAATCGTCCGATGCTTCGATTCGTTCTCGCTCCGATCGCGATCGCCGCCGGGCTGACATCGTTCGCCGCGGCGGCGCTCGGGGTCGAGAGCTGCGAGCTGAACGGCGAGCACGTCAATCCGAACAACG
>JAYVVB010000429.1:0-6287 GCA_043787455.1 Rhizobacter sp. | reverse complement strand
GGTCCGACCATGCGCAAGCTTTCCTGGGCCCTGCTCCTGCCGCTCTTCCTGCTGTTCGCGCAGCAGGGCGAGTTGCTGCACGAGTACAGCCACGACGGCCGGCCGGTGTCGAGCTCGCAAAAAAAGGCGCCGGTGCCAGAGCATTGCCAGCTGTGCCTGGCCTACGCGCACCTCGCGGGCGTGGCCCGGCCCGACCTTGCGGCGCCGAGCTTGCTCTCGAACCTCGTCTTCCATTTCGCGCCCGTCGTCGCTGTCGCCAGCGCCGAGACCCCGGCCGCGCAACCGCGCAGCCGCGGTCCTCCGACTCTCTGAGCTTCACGTTCTGTCGAGCTCGATCGTCCGGCGCCGCGGCGCCCACGATCGGGCGTCCGTGTCGTTTCAGAGGATCTCTCCATGTTCCGCTTTCCACGCTCGCGCGCGGCGATCTACTTCGCCTGTCTCGCCGTCTCCCTGCTTCCCACCGTCGCGCTTTGCGCGACATCGGCCCCCGCGATTGCGCCTGAACAACTAGCGCAGGCCACGACTCCGGTCGAGGTCGTTGTGCCTCGGCCGGTCTCGGCGGCCTCGGCACCGGCCTCGCAACAGCTGCAGCGCGTCGACATCGTCGGCACCAGGCAGCGCCTCGACGCCGCCCGCAACACCCTCTCGCCAGACACCGGCAGCACGGTCTACCGCTTCACGCGCCAGGATCTGTCCAACCTGCCTCTGGGCGACAGCACGCCGATCAACCAGGTGATCCTGCAGTCGCCGGGCGTGGTCCAGGACTCGTACGGTCAACTGCACGTGCGCGGCGATCACGCCAATGTCCAGTACCGCATCAACGGCGCCGTCATCCCGGAGTCGATCAGTGGCTTCGGGCAGTCGCTCGAGACGCGCTTTGCCGACAGCATCAGCATACTCACCGGCGCGTTGCCGGCGCAGTACGGCTACCGCACCGCGGCGGTCGTCGACATCCGCACGAAAGGCGATTCGCTTCAGAATGGCGGCAGCTTCAGCGTGCTCGGCGGCAGCCGCGGCTATCGCGAGACGAACGCCGAGCTGAGCGGCGCGAAGGGTCCGCTCAGCTACTTCGTCACCGGCTCGTGGCTGCGCAACGACGTCGGCATCGAGAGTCCCACGTCCGCGAGCAGTGCGATTCACGACACGACCCAGCAGGCCAAGGGCTTCGGCTACTTCTCGTACCTGCTCGACGCGAACAGCCGCGTCAGCGTCCTGCTCGGCGATACGAACAACCACTTCGAGATCCCGAACGTGCCGGGCCAGCAGCCGAGCTTCGCGCTGCAGGGCACGACGGCCGTCGACTCGGCGCAGCTCGACGCGCGCCAGCGTGAGCGAAACCGGTTCGCTGTCGTCACGTACCAGGCGTCGTCCGGCGCCGACATCGACTATCAGATCTCGCTCTTCGACCGCGCGACCGACCTGCGTTACAGGCCCGATCCGGTCGGCGATCTCGTCTTCAACGGCATCGCAGCCGACATCACGCGGCGCAACATCGCGAGCGGGCTGCAGGCCGACGCGAGCTGGCGCCTCGATGCCGCGCACACGCTGCGCACCGGTCTCTTCGCCCAGCGCGAGACCTTCACCGTCGGCAACACCGCGTCTGTGTTTGCGGCCGATGACAGCGGCCAGACGAGCGACGTTCCGATCCGGATCGTCGACGACTCGCGCATCCGCGGCCACCTGTGGGGGGTGTACGTGCAGGACGAATGGCAGCCGACGAAAGCGCTCACCGTCAACTACGGCCTGCGCTTCGACAAGGTCGACACCGTCGTCGACGAGAGCCAGGTCAGCCCGCGCCTGGGCGTCGTCTACGACCTGAGCGCCGACGTGCGCGTGCACGTCGGCTACTCGCGCTACTTCACGCCGCCGCCGACCGAGAAGATTGACACGACGAGCCTGCAAAAGTTCGTGGGCACGACCAACGCGCTGCCGTCCGACGCCAACACGGCCGTGAAGTCGGAGCGCTCGAACTACTACGATGTCGGCGCTGCGTTCCAGCTTACGCCCGAGGTCACGCTCGGCATCGACGGCTACTACCGAGCCGTGCAGCATCTGCAGGACGAAGGCCAGTTCGGCAACGCGCTGGTCTACTCGGCGTTCAACTTTGCGCGGGGGCGGATCGCCGGCTTCGAGGTCTCGACGACATATCGCGACAAGGCGCTCTCGGGCTACGCCAGCGTCAGCTTCACGCATGCCCGCGGCCGCAGCGTCGAGACCGGGCAGTTCAACTTCGATCCGGGCGAGCTCGCCTACATCGCATCGAACTGGGTCCATCTCGACCACGAGCAGCGCATCTCCGCGTCGGGCGGACTGGCTTGGCGCCTCGCCGACACGACGAGGCTGTCGGCCGACCTGCTCTACGGCAGCGGCCTGCGCAACGGCTTCGCCAACACCGACCACCTGCCGGCCTACACCCAGGTCAATCTCGCCGCCGAGCGCGGCTTCGATCTCGGTGCCGGTTTCGGCAAGATCAGCGGCCGGCTGGCGCTGCTTAACGTCTTCGACCGGGTCTACGAGCTGCGCGACGGCTCCGGTATCGGCGTTGGCGCGCCGCAGTTCGGCGCCCGGCGAACGGTGATCCTCGGGCTGACGAAATCGTTTTGACGGCGGCCACCGATGCATCGCGGGCACGACAAATGTCCGGGCACGCGGTAATGTGACGCTCGTGGCTTCCAACCTTCGCCGAAGCAGGGATCGCATCGATGTTCGCGATCGGCCGAGCGCCGGGGCCCGCTGGCTCTGCGCTGCACTGCCGCTCGCGCTCGCGGCGTGCGAATCGGCGCTGCTCGATCCGCGCGGCCCGGTCGGCCGGGCCGAGAAGACGATCCTGATCGACTCGATGGCGATCATGCTCGCCATCGTCGTCCCGACCATCGTCGCCATCTTCGCCTTCGCCTGGTGGTTTCGGGCCTCGAACCAGCGCGCGCGCTACCTGCCGGAGTGGGAGTTCTCGGGCCAGATCGAACTCGTCGTCTGGGCGATTCCGGTGATGGTCATCATCCTGCTCGGCGGCGTCACCTGGATCAGCTCGCACCAGCTCGACCCGGCCGAGCCCCTGTCGACGACGACCAAGCCGATCGACATCCAGGTCGTCTCGCTCGACTGGAAGTGGCTCTTCATCTATCCCGAGCAAGGCATCGCGACGGTGAACCAGCTCACCATTCCGGCTGGCGCGCCGGTGCGCTTCTCGCTCACGTCGGCGAGCGTCCTCAATGCTTTCTTCATTCCCCAGCTCGGCAGCATGATCTACACCATGAACGGGATGCGGACCGAGCTCAACCTCCACGCCGACGAGCCGGGCACGTATCGCGGGATCTCGAGCCACTACAGCGGCGAAGGCTTTTCGGACATGCACTTCGACGTGCGCGCCGTTGCGCCCGACCAGTTCGCCGCGTGGCTCGGCGCGACCCGCGGCAGCGGCGCCACGCTCGATGCCGCCGGCTACGTCGCACTCGCCAGGCCGAGCGTCAACCCGGCGCCCTCGGCCTACGGCGCCGTCGAGCCGGGACTCTTCGACCGGATCGTCGCCCAGGCCATCGCCCCGAGCCCGGGCCCGGAGCCCGAGAAGAAAGGCACGTCGCAGGCGCCCGTGGTGGAGAAATGAACATGTGGGGCAAGCTGAGCTGGGACGCCGTTCCGCTCGATCAGCCGCTGCCGCTGATCTCGTCGGCCGTGGTCGCGCTCGTCATCGCCGGCGTGCTCGCGTGGGTCGTCGTCAAGGGCCACTTGCCCTACATCTGGGAGGAGTGGCTCAGCAGCGTCGACCACAAGCGCATCGGCGTGATGTACATCGTGCTCGCGCTCGTGATGCTGATCCGCGGCTTCTCCGACGCGATCATGATGAGAGCGCAGCAGGCGCTGGCCCTGAACTCCGGAGGCTTCCTGCCGCCCGATCACTACAACCAGATCTTCTCGGCGCACGGCACGATGATGATCTTCTTCGTCGCGATGCCGTTCGTCATCGGCCTCATGAACTTCGTCGTGCCGCTGCAGCTCGGCGCGCGCGACGTCGCCTTTCCGACGCTCAACTCGGTCGGCTTCTGGCTCACCGCGACCGGCGCGCTGCTCGTCAACATCTCGCTCGTCGTCGGCGAGTTCGCGCGCACCGGCTGGCTGCCCTATCCGCCGCTCTCGGAGCTAGCGTACTCGCCCGGCGTCGGCGTCGACTACTACCTCTGGGCGCTGGAGATCTCGGGCGTCGGCACCTTGTTATCGGGCATCAACCTTGTGACGACGGTGCTCAAGGTGCGCGCCCCGGGCATGACCTACCTGCGCATGCCGATGTTCTGCTGGACGACGCTCGCCTCGAACCTGCTCATCGTCGCCGCCTTCCCGATCCTCACCGCGACCTTCGCGATGCTGCTGCTCGACCGCTATGTGGGCTTTCATTTCTTCACGAACGACGGTGGCGGAAACGTCATGATGTTCATGAACCTGATCTGGGCCTGGGGCCATCCGGAGGTCTACATCCTGATCCTGCCCGCGTTCGGCGTGTTCTCGGAGGTGGCGTCGACGTTCTCCGGCAAGCCCCTCTTCGGCTACCGCTCGATGGTGGTCGCGACCATGGCCATCTGCGTCATCTCGTTCATGGTCTGGCTGCACCATTTTTTCACCATGGGCGCGGGCGCCGACGTCAACGCCATGTTCGGGATCGCGACGATGGTGATCGCGGTGCCGACCGGCGTGAAGATCTTCAACTGGCTGTTCACGATGTACGGCGGCCGGATCCGCTTCACCGCGCCGATGCTCTGGACGATCGGCTTCATGGTCACCTTCCTCATCGGCGGCATGACCGGCGTGCTGCTCGCCGTGCCGCCCGCCGACTTCGTCCTGCACAACAGCCTCTTCCTCGTCGCCCACTTCCACAACGTCATCATCGGCGGCGTGCTCTTCGGCGCCTTCGCCGGCTACGAGTACTGGTTCCCGAAGGCGTTCGGCTTCAAGCTTCATGAAGGCCTGGGCAAGGCGGCGTTCTGGCTCTGGACGGTCGGCTTCTACGTCGCCTTCATGCCGCTCTACCTGCTCGGCCTGATGGGCATGACGCGGCGCATGCAGCACTACGACGTGCCCGGCTGGCAACCGTGGCTCCTGGTCGCGGCCGGCGGCGCGGCGCTGATCGCGATCGGCATCGGGGTTCAGGTCGTGCAGCTCGTCTGGAGCATCCGCCACCGCGAGGAGTTGCGCGACCGCACGGGCGATCCGTGGAACGGCCGCTCGCTCGAATGGTCGACGCCGTCGCCGCCGCCGATGTTCAACTTCGCCGTGCTGCCCCAGGTCGACGGCGAGGAGCCGTACTGGAAGATCAAGCAGCGCGCGATCGAGCAGCAGACACTCCGCCCCGAGCCCGAATACACCGACATCCACATGCCGCGCAACAGCCCGGTCGGCTTCATCTGCGCCTTCTTCGCGACCGTCCTGGGCTTCGCGCTGATCTGGCACATCTGGTGGTTGGTTCTCTTCGCGCTCGTCTGCGCCTACGCGACCTTCGTCGTCTTCGCCTGGCGCGACGAACACGAGGAGCCGATCCCGGCGGCGACGGTCGCGGCCATCGATCGCGCCAATCGCAGCGCGCGCCGCGAGGCGCTAGCGCAACTGAGGCCGGCGACGTGAGCAGCGCCGTTGGAGCCCTGCACGTCCCGGGCTCGGCGCAAGGCCACGGCCACGCTGCGGGCCTGTCGCAGGACGAGGAGCACGGCGCGTCGAAGCGGATCGTCGTCGCCTACGGCTTCTGGATCTTCCTGATCAGCGACATCATCCTGTTCGCTGCCTTCTTCGCGACCTACGCCGTCCTCACCGACAGCACCGCCGGCGGGCCGACCGGTCGCGACCTGTTCGACCTGCGCACCGTCGCCATCGAGACCGCCTGCCTGCTGCTCTCGAGCTTCACCTGCGGCCTGGCAGGCATCGGCGCGCAGGCGAAGAACGGGCGCCTCTTTCACGGCGCGATGGCGGTGACCTTCGTCCTCGGCGCCGCGTTCCTCGCGATCGAGCTGCACGAGTTCGCCGACATGATCGGGCACGGCGCCGGGCCGCAGCGAAGCGCCTTCCTCTCGGCCTTCTTCGCGCTCGTCGGCTGCCACGGCCTGCACGTGACGGCGGGCCTGCTCTGGTTGCTGACGATGATGGCGCAGGTCGTCGCCAAGGGCTATCGCGCCGACATCCTGCGCCGCATCCTCTGCTTCAACCTCTTCTGGCACACCCTCGACATCATCTGGGTGGGCCTGTTCAGCCTCGTCTATCTCGTCGGAGTCGCCCTGTGAATGCAGCCCATCCCGATCCCGGACGCG
>JAYVVB010000428.1:0-5821 GCA_043787455.1 Rhizobacter sp. | reverse complement strand
GAGCGCCTTCTCCAGCCCGATCGCCTCGAACAGCTGGGCGCCGCAGTACGACATGTAGGTCGACACGCCCATCTTCGACATGATCTTCGAAAGACCCTTGCCGATCGCCTTGATGTAGTTGGAGACCGCCTTCTCGGTGCCGAGATCGCTCGGCAGGTCCTTGCGCAAAGCCGCGAGGGTCTCGAGCGCGAGGTACGGATGCACGGCCTCCGCGCCGTAACCGGCGAGCACGGCGAAGTGGTGGACTTCGCGCGCCGAGCCGGTCTCGACGACGAGGCCGGCGGTCGTGCGCAGACCCTCGCGCACGAGGTGCTGGTGCACGGCCGAGAGCGCCAGCGCCGCGGGCAGCGCGACCTGCTCCCGGCCGAGCCTCCGGTCGCTCAGGATCAGGATGTTGTGGCCGCTCCTGATCGCGTCCACGCTCTCCGCGCACATCGATGCCAGCTTGGCCTCGATGCCCTCGGCGCCCCATGCGAGCGGGTAAGTGATGTCGAGCTCGTAGCTCTTGAACTTCGAGCCGGTGTGCGACGCGATCGCGCGCAGCCGCGCCATGTCGGCGAAGTCGAGGATCGGTTGCGACACCTCGAGCCGCATCGGCGGATTGACCGCGTTGATGTCGAGCAGGTCGGGCTTGGGCCCGATGAACGACACCAGCGACATCACGATCGCCTCGCGGATCGGGTCGATCGGCGGGTTGGTGACCTGCGCGAACAGCTGCTTGAAGTAGTTGTAGAGCGGCTTGTTGCGGTCGGAGAGCACGGCCAGGGGCGAGTCGTTGCCCATCGAGCCGATGCCTTCCTCGCCGGCCTGCGCCATCGGGCTCATCAGGAACTTGATGTCTTCCTGGGTATAGCCGACGGCCTGCTGGCGATCGAGCAAGGTCTCGGCAAAGAGCGCCGATTCGCTGCTCGGCGGCAACTCGTCGAACTTGATGCGGACGCTGTCGACCCATTGCCGGTATGGCTTGGCGGACGCGAACTGGTTCTTCAGCTCCTCGTCGTCGACGATCCGGCCCTGCTCGAAGTCGATCAGGAACATCTTGCCCGGCTGCAGGCGCCACTTCTTGACGATGCGGTTCTCGGCGATCGGCAACACGCCCGTCTCGGACGCCATGACGACGAGGCCGTCGTCCGTGACGATGTAGCGCGCCGGGCGCAGGCCATTGCGGTCGAGCGTGGCGCCGATCTGGCGGCCGTCGGTGAAGACCATCGCCGCCGGGCCGTCCCACGGCTCCATCATCGCCGCGTGGTATTCGTAGAAGGCGCGCCGGCGCGGGTCCATCGAGGTGTGCTGCTCCCACGCCTCGGGAATCATCATCATCACGGCGTGGGCGAGCGAATAGCCGCTCATCGTCAGCAGCTCGAGGGCGTTGTCGAAGGTCGCGGTGTCGCTCTGGCCTTCGAAGGTGATCGGATAGAGCTTCTTCAGGTCGGCGCCGAGCACGGGCGACTTCATCACCCCTTCGCGCGCGCGCATCCAGTTGAAGTTGCCCTTGACGGTGTTGATCTCTCCGTTGTGCGCGACCATGCGATACGGGTGCGCGAGCGGCCACTCCGGGAAGGTGTTGGTCGAGAAGCGCTGGTGCACGAGCGCGAGCGCCGACGTGAGGCGCGGATCCGCCAGGTCCTTGTAGTACTTGCCGACCTGGTTGGCGAGCAAGAGGCCCTTGTAGATGATCGTGCGGCAGCTCATGCTCGGCACGTAGTACTCGCGGCTGTGGGTGAGCTTCAGCGCCTGGATCGCGCTCGAGGCGGTCTTCCTGATGACGTAGAGCTTTCGCTCGAGCGCATCGGGCACGATGACGTCGGGGCCGCGGCCGATGAAGATCTGACGCAGCACCGGCTCCTTGGCGCGCACCGTCGGCGACATCGGCATCTCGGCGTCGACCGGCACGTCGCGCCAGCCGAGCACGACCTGACCCTCGGCCTTCACCGCCCGCTCGAGCTCCTGCGTGCACGCCAGTCGCGATGCGTGCTCTTTCGGCAGGAACACCATGCCGACGCCGTACTCTCCCGGCGAGGGCAACGAGATGCCAAGCGCTGCCATCTCGGCGCGATAGAACTCGTCGGGGATCTGGATCAGGATACCGGCCCCGTCACCCATCAACGGGTCGGCGCCGACGGCGCCGCGATGGTTCAGGTTCTCGAGGATCTTCAGGCCCTGCTGAACGATCGCATGCGACTTCTGGCCGGCGATGTGGGCAACGAAGCCGACGCCGCACGCATCGTGCTCGTGGCTGGGCGCGTAGAGCCCTTGGGTCGACGCCAGGTCCACCTCGGCGCGCGGGGCGACCCGTTCGTTGTCGATCTTAGCCACGGCATGCCCCTCGTCTGCTCACGAGGAGTGAAGAATACCGCAGCGCAGCAATCCCGAGCCCGCTTGCGCCAACGGGAAATTAGTAGTTGCGTCCCGAAATTCGTGCGCCGCGGTTGATGGGCATGAACTCCACCTCTACTCGGATTTGGCTTTTCACAGGCATGCCGCCCGCCATGCCCGGGGAGAAGCGCGCCTTGGAAAACGCCTCGATAGCCGCCTGCTCGAAGACGCCCAGGGGCTCGGCGCGAACCACGGCGACATCATCGACGTGGCCAGTGTCGCTGATCAGCAGGCGCAGCACGACCGTGCCAGAGCGAAGTTTCACTGGGTCGGGGTAATCGGGATCGATCTCGTCAAGCGAACGCGGACCAGGATCGAGGTTGGCGCCGAGAGCGTAGTCTTGAGCGGGATCCAAAACACTGCTCGTGGACGTTGCTGCATCGCGGAGTTGTGAGCCGGGAGCCTTTCGCTCATCCTTGCGCTCTTGCGGCCCGCCCGGCGCTAGAGCGGTCCGTGCGCGCGGTGGGGGTGCCGCGCTGGGCTCCTGGTCGGATGCCGGAGCGACGAACGGCGGAGCTGGCGACTTCGCGATGGGCGAGGTCCAGTTGATCTCGGCCGGGTACACCATTCGAACCGCCAGGACTGACGTCGTCGTCGCCGACGCTCGCCCTCCCGAGACGTCCGGGCGGAGTATCAGCACCCCGGCATGCAGCGCGACCGCCGCAGCGATCGCGCCCATGATGCGAGGCATCCGGGGCGCGGGAGCTGGATCCCACACCCCTCTCGATGCCGAAAGCACGGCCTGGCGTCCTTGACGACTTGGTTCTGCCTCTTACTGCGCGGGAACCTCTCGCCAACTGGTTCGCTTGCCCTGCGGCGGTGGTGGCGGCGGGTTGATGTTGCTCTGACCGGTACGTCCGCGACTGTCGCGGGTGAGACCGATGTACCTCGGATTGAATTGTCCGACTGGAGGCAGCAACTGCAGCGTGTTGAAGCCGACGTTGATCGCATCGGAGAGATATTGCGACGTGATGACAGTCGGATCGGTCGTCGATACCGGGCCGCCGGTGCGGAAGTCGACCTGGTTGAACCACGAATGGCCACCGACGTCGCATGGGATCAGCTTGGGAACGTTGCTTGTGAAGACGAGCGCGCCAAGTACAAGATGCATTTCGACGTTGACTCGCTCGCCGGACTCGGCGAGATCGAGGACCCAGCCGTCCGGTCGACCGCACGCCGCGCCCGTGCAACTCGTCGTGCGGGTCGCTCCCGCAGCCGCGGCCGGGTTCGTGATCGCGATCGGACGCAGGACGTTTCGGATGGGGTCCGCAAAGATCGGGCCGGGGCCGGCGGTCAACAGATCCCTGAATCCGTAAACCGACTGCTTCTGGTTGTCGGTGACGTCGCTCGTGCCGAGCAGACGTCCGGTGCCGAACATCACGAACGGCTTGCCGTTGAGCTCGGCGAGCTCGGGCCGTACGGTGATCGGTTCGATGACCGCCAGGCTGTCCTTGGCCGTGCCGAGCCGCGTCGCCGACGGGCCGGGCAGGAAGTCGAAGCGCCACATGTTGCCCAGGACATCACCGCCATAGACGTGCAGCGTGGTGTTGTCGATCTGACCGTTGTCTGTGTAGTTGTTAATCTGCGCGAGCCCGCTTGGCGTGCCCGCGTCGCCGGCGGCCGTCGCGATCTTGTAAATGATTGCGCCGCTACCCGCATCGAGAACATACAGGAAGCCAACGCCGTCGAGTCCGTTGCTGGCGCCATTCACGTTGTTGTAGCCTGACGTGACCATCACAACCCAGGTGCCGGCGAGCTTCGTGATGATGGGCTTGCCGAACGACAGGCCGAGGTTGCAGTCGGCTCTGTTGCCGACCGCCGCAGCAGCATTCGGCGGACAGACCCCGGCGTTCTGCTTGAACTCCCACAACGGCGTCGGGAGCGCGCCCGCGGTGGTCACGTCGAGTGCATAGAAGCCCTTGCCGCCCGCGTTGAGGCCGCCGACAAGGATCGTCTTCCAAGATCCGCCGATGTGAGCGTCACCCACCACTGGCGTACCGTCGACGAGGAACTCGTGCTGGCCGCGGGAGTAGGCGGCGTCGGCGAGCTTGTACATGTTGGGCAGGACTGTGCTCGGGATGACGGCCCACGCTTCCGTGCCGGCAAGCGGATTGATAGGGTCCTCCGTGGCATAGAAGGCATGCAGCATGCCGTCATTGGCGCCGACGTAGAGCATCGGCGTGCGGCCCGCCTGGCCGGTCTTGAACCCGTCGTAACCGGCGTCCGCGTAGTTCGCGAACGGCGCCTGCACGTAAACCGCTTGCGAGTCGATGATGTCACCGAGAGCCGAATGGTTGCCGCTAGCGTCGGAACGTTTGCGGAAAAGACCCGTCAACGTGCCAACGGCGAAGCCCTCGTTTCGACGCTGGCCGCGCAGAAAGTCCACCAACTTGCCAGGCTTCTGGGCTTCCTGTTGCTGGAACGCCGACCCCCCGGCGCCGTCGGTCATGAACGGGAACTGGCTCAACAGCGAGACGTTCAAGGGGCTGAAATACCCTTGCTCGATCGCGTCGAGCCCGTCTGATGCGGCCACCCCGGGGTCCACCGCGCCAGGGCACTTGTTCGTATTCCAGGTGAAGTCAGACAGCGTATTGCCGTTGTGGATCACATAGATCTGACGATCGTCGCAGTCGTTGGCCACCTTGGACTCGAGCTTTGTCTTGGCAGACCAGGCCGGCGTAGCAGGGTGCAGCGGATCAGGGCCGCTTACAACGCCAGTTGAAGGGTCGATGACGAACGCCGATACATCACCGCTCCATGGACCGGGGGTGTAACTCGTGGAATAGACGAAGTTGTTGCCAAGTACGGGCTGCAACGTCGACACCGCGTCGGCGGCACCGGAGCCGGCAGTGCCATCGGTACCGAACAGGGCATCGCCCAGACCGTTGATGACCGAGGTCGGGTTAGAGGCGCTGAAATACAGGCCTCGGCCGTTGACGGCGGTGTGCCAATAGTCGTCGATCCCTTTCTTGTTGTTGTAGTTGTCGGAATTGGTGTAATCGAGCAGCGGGTCCGGCCACAGCGGCCAATTCTTTCGCGCCGCATCGGCCGCAGCGAGGCGCAACTTCGCAAAGTCGCTCGTGGTCGTGGGGCTCTTGTAGTCCGGGCTGAAGTTCAGTACCCCGGAAACACCGAGCGCGACGACGAAGGTCGTCATGTGTTGGTGCGTGGCGTTATCGGCCTCGATATCGCCGGGAGCGACCGGGGGCACCCGGTTCTGATCAGCTGGCAGCGCACTCGGACGCAGGTTGGTCCGGTAGTAGTACTGGGAGACGTCGGCGAGCGAGTTCTCGCTCATTGCCGGGCCGATCGTGTCGACCGTGCACGGCCACGCCGTGCAGCCCGCGATCGTCACCGGCGGCTGCGCCGAGAACGTCTGCGGCGCCGGGTAGCAGGTGTTGTCGACCGCGGTGGTCGGGCCCGTCGTCGTCCCCGTGACGCCGGG
>JAYVVB010000427.1:0-5038 GCA_043787455.1 Rhizobacter sp. | reverse complement strand
GGAAGGCGCCGAGAGCGCCTTCGCGGTCGCCGGCGCCGGCTTCGCGGGCGGACGCTTCGAAGGCGTCGTCGGGCCGGGCCAGTGCGTGCGGATCATGACCGGCGCGGTGATGCCCGACGGGCTCGACACCGTCGTGCCGCAGGAGTTCGTCCGCCTCGACGGCGATCGCGTATTGATCTCCGCGGGCATCGTCCGGCCGGGCGACAACCGGCGCCGCGCGGGCGAGGACCTGGCGCGCGGCGCTGTCGCGATCGCCGCCGGTCGCCTCCTGCGCCCCGCCGACCTCGGCATGCTCGCCTCGCTCGGCCGCGCCGAGGTCGCCGTGTTCAGGCGCCTGCGCGTGGCCTTTTTCTCGACCGGCAACGAGCTGCGCTCGGTCGGCGAGACGCTCGACCCTGGCTCGGTCTACGACAGCAACCGCTACACGCTCTGGGCGATGCTGCAGCGGCTCGGCGTCGAGGCCATTGACCTCGGCGTCGTACGCGATGATCCGCAAGCGCTCGAAGCGGCGTTTCGCAGCGCGGCCCGCGACGCCGACGCGGTGATCACCTCGGGAGGCGTCAGCGTCGGCGAAGCCGACCACACCAAGCTGGTCATGGCCCGACTCGGCGACGTGCTGTTCTGGCGCATCGCCATGCGACCGGGCCGGCCGATGGCGATCGGCAGGATCGACGACCACGGCCGCAGCGCCATCCTGTTCGGCCTGCCCGGCAATCCGGTCGCGGTCATGGTCACCTTCTACGCGCTGGTGCGCGAGGCCTTGCTGGCGATGAGCGGCGCGACGCCGACGCCTCTCCTGCCGCTGCGCGCGGCGAGCGTCGAGGCGATCAGGAAGCGGGCCGGTCGCACCGAGTACCAGCGCGCCGTGGTCACGACCGGAGCCGACGGGCGCCTCCAGGTGCGAACGACCGGCTCGCAAGGCTCGGGCATCCTGCGCAGCATGGGCGAGGCCAACGGCCTGGTCGTGCTCGGCCACGACCAGGGCGACGTCGCCGCCGGCGACGAGGTCGACGTGCTGCCGTTCGACGCACTGATCTGATCGCGCCGTCGCGCGGCCCGGCTGAGAGCGCCGGCGCGGGGGCCTGATCTTCAGCCGCGCGGCGGCTCGGGCTCGGCGTCGAAACGATCGAAGCCGCAGTAGCAGATGAAGTGTCGGTTGGTCGCGCGCCCGAACAAGGCCAAGCCAAGGCGTACGGCGAGCTCGTGGCCCATCTGCGTGATGCCGCTGCGCGAGACGACGATCGGCACGCCCATCTGCGCCGACTTCATCACCATCTCGCTCGTCAGCCGGCCCGTCGTGTAGAAGATCTTGTCGGCGCCGTCGATGTCGTTCAGCCACATCCAGCCGGCGATTGTGTCGATCGCGTTGTGCCGGCCGACGTCTTCGACGAAGGTCAGCATGTCGCCCTGACGGAACAGCGCGCAGCCGTGCACCGATCCGGCCGACTTGTACGTGCTCTCCTGAACGCGGACGGCGTCGAGCAGGCGGTAGAGCTCGCGCTGCGAGAGGCGCGCCGAGGGCTCGGCGGCGGCGGGCAGGCGGATCGAATCGATCGCGCCCATCAGGTCACCAAAGACCGTGCCCTGGCCGCAGCCGGTCGTGACGACCCGCCTGGCGGTCTTCTCGTCGAAGCGCTCGATGCCGGCGCGCGTCTTCACCGCGGCCGCGTTCACGTCCCAGTCGACGGTGATCGAATCGATGTCGGCCGAGCGGTCCACCAGGCGCTGGTTGCGCAGGTAGCCGAGTACGAGCAGCTCGGGCGCGGAGCCGAGCGTCATCAGCGTCACCAGCTCGCGCTTGTCGACGAAGACCGTCAGCGCGCGCTCGGCGGGGATGGAGATCGTTCGCGTCGCGCCGAACTCGTCGCGGACGCTGATCTCTCGGGTGAGCGGCGCACGCGCCGCGGTGAGGCGAAGCGCGGGCTTGTCTATTTGCGCGGGCCCGTGATCTCCGCCGACGTCGCCTTGCTGCCCGGCGGGCTCGTCGCCATCGCGGGGGGCGAGTGCGCACCCGACGCCTCGAGCGGCTTGGCCTCCGGGGGCGCTGCCTGCGAGACGTACGCGCCGGGGTCGGTGCACGGCGGCGTCGCGTCCGGTACGGACGCCGCCTTGGCGACCGGGCCGGCCCGGTACGTCGCGGCGACCCGGTCCATCGACTTGCATAGCTGGTAGAGGCCCACCTTGTCGGTCCACGCGCTCTTGGCGGCGGCCTCCGCGGCCTTGACCTTGGCCTCATCCGTGAGCGCGGGCAGCTTGGCGAGCGACGCAGTCGCGAGCAGGGCGGCCGTCAGCGCGGCCAGGACGGATAGGCGCATCACGATTCCTTCGATGTCACGCGGCGGGTTGTTGGATCCCGCGCGGCGGTAGACTGCGCTGTGCCGGGATGTCGCCGGCGGCGATGTCGTCGTACCAGAGGCGGTGGTGATCGCGCGCCCAGCTCTCGTCGACGTAGCCGGTCTTCATTGCGCGGTAAGCGCCGCGCATGCCGATCGTTCCCATGTAGATGTGGCCCAGGAACATGGCGATGATGAACACCGCCGCGATCGAATGGACGATGTGCGCGAGTTGCATGTCGGGGCGGGTCGGATCGAGACCCGGGATGATCTTGTCGAGGACCAGCCCGGAGCCGACGACGATGCTGCCGAGGACGAGGACGCCGCCCCAGAAGACGATCTTCTCGCCGGCGTTAAACCGATGCGACGGCGGCTCCTTGCCGCCGAGCATGCCCCCCGCACGCATCAGCCAGGCGAAGTCGTCGCGCGTCGGCCAGTTGCTGCGCAGGAACGTGAAGAAGACGATCACGAGCGAGATCGCGAACAGCGGGCCGGCGAAGTTGTGCGCCGTCTTCAGCGCCCAGGTGAGCCAGCCGAACAACGCGCCGCCGATCAAAGGCAGCAGCAGGAACTTGCCGAAGGCCATCACCAGCCCCGAGATGGCGAGAACGCAGAAGGCGATCGCGTTGCTCCAGTGCGCGGCCCGCTCGAAATACGTGAAGCGCTCGATCAACCGCCCGGTATCCGGCTCGTGCTGTTCGATCGGGCCCTTCGCGAAGAAAAACAAGGCCAGTGCGAAGACGACGATGACGACGAGCGCGCCACCGTAGGGAACGATCCACCAGTTGCGGATCTGTCGCCACGCCTCGCCGGCCGAGGTCGTGCGCGTGCCCGGATACGAGATCGTGGGCTGGATCAAGACGCCGCGCTCGCCCAGCTGCAGGTTGTTCACCGAGCCGGGGGCTCTTCCGGAATCGTGAACGCCACGCCAGAACGGCGCATTGTTGAGCGGCTGGCTGAGCGTGCGCTGGGCGTTGGAGTCGGTCGGCTGCGGCTCGGGAGCGGCCGGCGTGGTCGCTTCTGCCGCGCCGATCGGCGCGGCGCGGCCATCGGGGGTGGACACGGCCGTTGGCTGATCGGCCGGCGCGGTCGCGGGCGCGGCCGGGCTCGCCCCGGTTTGCGCGAACGACGAGCCGCCCGCAGCGAGCAGCATCGCGGCGAGCGTCGCTTTCAGCAGCGTGGATCGCATGACGTCTCCTCGCTCCTCATTTGCGCGGCGCGTAGTCGTTCTGCCCTTGGGCGCGCTGCGTCAGCTGCGCGTTCCAGCTGGCCTCGTTGCCCGGCGTCCAGCCCGGCGCGAGATAGCCGTTGTCGGTGATCTGCCAGGGCTGGCCGTCGGCCTTCTTCGCGCCGCCGACCGGCATCGTCTGGACCTTCTCTCCGCAAGCGACGAGAGCGCACACGGCGGCCGCCACGATTCCCGCCTTCGCCAGCCTCATGACTTCTTCCCTTGCGCCGGCGCCGCGCCCGGAGCACCTTGCGTCGGCTTGCCGTAAGCCGTGCCCCAGCCCCAGACCTCGCTGCCCTTGCCGCGATTGAGGACGCGGGTGCGGAAGATGTCGGAGATGACGTCGCCGTCGCCGCCGAGGAGCGCCTTCGTCGAGCACATCTCGGCGCAGGCAGGGAGCTTGCCCTCCGACAGGCGGTTGCGGCCGTACTTCTCGTACTCGGCCTCGCTGCCGTTCTCTTCCGGGCCGCCTGCGCAAAAGGTGCACTTGTCCATCTTGCCGCGCAGGCCGAAATTGCCGTTGGTCGGGAACTGCGGCGCGCCGAACGGACACGCGTACGAGCAGTAGCCGCAGCCGATGCAGATGTCCTTGTCGTGCAGGACGACGCCTTCGGGCGTGCGGTAGAAGCAGTCGACCGGGCACACCGCCATGCACGGCGCGTCGGAGCAGTGCATGCACGCTACCGAGATGCTGCGCTCGCCCTGGACGCCGTCGTTGAGGGTGACGACCCGGCGCCGGTTCACACCCCAGGGCACGTCGTGCTCCGCCTTGCAGGCGGTGACGCAGCCGTTGCATTCGATGCAACGCTCGGCGTCGCAGATGAATTTCATTCTGGCCATGAGTGCTCCTACGCCGCCCGCTCGACCTGGCAGACCGTCGTCTTCGACTCCTGCATCATCGTCACGCTGTCGTAGCCGTACGTGGTCGCGGTGTTGACCGCTTCGCCGCGGACGACCGGATGCGCGCCCTCGGGGTAGTACTGCAGGAGATCGGCGCCCTGCCAGCGGCCGGAGAAGTGGAACGGCAGCCAGACCGTTTCACGGTCGACCCGCTCGGTGACGAGCGCCCGCACCAGGATCTTCGCCCCGGTCGGCGACTTCACCCAGACCTGCTCGCCGTCACGGATGCCGCGATCATTCGCGGTCGCCGGGTTGATCTCGACGAACATCTCCTGCTGCAGCTCGGCCAGCCACGGGTTGGAGCGCGTCTCCTCGCCGCCCCCCTCGTACTCGACGAGCCGGCCCGAGCTCATGATCAACGGGAACTGCTTGCCGATGTCCTTGTTCTTTTCCTGCACGCTCTTGAAAAGCGTCGGCAGGCGCCAGAACGTCTTCTTGTCGTCGTGCGTCGGGTACTTGGCGATGAGGTCCGGCCGCGTCGAATAGAGCGCCTCACGGTGCAGCGGCACCGGATCGGGGAAGTTCCAGACGACGGCGCGCGCCTTGGCGTTGCCGAACGGATGGCAGCCGCGCGTCA
>JAYVVB010000426.1:0-2808 GCA_043787455.1 Rhizobacter sp. | reverse complement strand
GCGCGGGATGAAGCCCAGCAGCGCCGCGTTGACGAACACGTTCATCTTCGGCGCGTGCGGGTGCGATTAGGTTTCGCCCTCCATTGGCGCGTCCTATATTCCGGTCTCGACCCGAGTGGTCACCCCCTCCAGGCAACAAAGGATCACGACATGGTCAAGAAGCTCTCCAGGATCGCCGCCAAGCAGGCCGCCTCCCCCGCCGGCCTGCTCGACAGCCAGCTCGCCAGCTCCGTCAAGGACTCCGCCCAGCAGATCTGGCTGGCCGGCATGGGCGCGTTCGCCAAGGCCCAGGCCGAAGGCGGCAAGGTGTTCGACGCGCTGGTCAAGGAAGGCGTGAGCCTGCAGCGCAAGACGCAGTCCGTGGCCGAGGAGAAGCTGGGCGACGTCACCGGCAAGATGAGCTCGATGGCCTCGGAAGTCACCAGCAAGGCCGGCGCCTCGTGGGACAAGCTCGAGAACATCTTCGAGGAGCGCACCGCCAAGGCCCTCGGCAAGCTGGGCGTGCCCACCGCCCGGGACGTGGCCGAACTGACGGCGCGCGTCGAGGCGCTGAGCGCCGCGGTGGCCAGGCTGTCGAAGTCGCCCAAGGCCGCGGCCGCGGCTGCGGTTGCGGCTGCCCCCGCGCCCGTCAAGACCGCCGCCGCCAAGGCGCCGGTGAAGAAGGCCGCCGCGAAGGCGCCCACCAAGCAGCCAGTCGTCAGGCGCGCGCCGGCAAAGAAGGCTACGGCAGCCTGAGTCAGCCTGCCGGCGCGATGCCGGTGAAGAAGTCCACCAGGCTGCGTGGTGCGCCGTCGCCCAGGCACAGGTCGATCATGCGGATCGCCTCCGCGGCTTCGGCCGCACTGCGCGGGAAGAGCTCGGCCTCGTAGGCTGAGAGCGCCGTTTCCAGGTCATGCGGATGCGCGGCGATGGCCTGCGCCAGCTGCGCGCCGTCGAACATCGCGAGGTTGGCGCCCTCGCCGGACGGCGCCATCAGGTGCGCCGCGTCGCCGAGCAGGGTGACGCCGGGCACGCGGGGCCAGCGATGGTCTACAGGCAGCGCGTGAAGCGGACGCGGCACCGGCGCCGTCTCGCCGTTCGTGATGAGCGCGATGAGCGCCGGCGCCCAGCCCGCGAACTCCGCGGCGACGCGGGCCACCGCGGCCGCGCGGTCGGCGAAGTCGATGCGGGCGATCCACTCGAGCGGCCTGTTCAGCGCCACGTAGGTGTGCAGCACGCCGCCGGGCTCGCGGTGCGCGAAGAGGCCGCGGCCCGGCATCATCGCGAACAGCGCCCCGCCGCCCACCGTCTGCGCGCTGGCCGGATGGCGGACGTCGGCATCGTGGAGGTGGGTCTCGACGTAGGTGGTGCCGATATAGGACGGCATGGCCGACGAGACCAGCGGACGAACCTTCGACCACGCGCCGTCGGCGCCCACCAGCAGGTCGGTGGTCGTGCTGGCGCCGTTTGCGAATTCGACGCGGTGGCGACCCGCGCCAAGCGGTTCCGCCGCGACCACCTTGTGGCCCCACTGCACGGTGCCTTCCGGCAAGGACTCCAGCAGGATGCGCCGCAGCTCGCCTCGCACGACCTCGGGACGACCGCCCGTGCCGTCGTCCTCGTCGGCCATCAGCAACGTGCCATCGCTGGCCAGGACGCGCGACGCCTGTCCGCCCGGGTGGATCAGCGCGCGGAATTCGTCGAAGAGGCCGGCGGCCCGGAGCGCCACCTGGCCGTTGTTCTCGTGGATGTCCAGCATGCCGCCTTGCGTGCGCGCCTGCGGCGAGGCCTCGGCCTCGAAGACGGTCGCGGCGATGCCGTGCACGTGGAGGACGCGGGCCAGCACCAGGCCGCCGAGGCCGGCGCCGATGATCGCGATGGGGGTTTTGTGGAACGTCATTCCATCATCTTGGAACACCGTTCCATCTATGTCAAGATACGCCATGCCCAAGCCTTCACGCACCGCCTCTCGCCGCGGGGATTCGCTCTCGCGAGATCGCATCGTCGACGCGGCCATCGAGCTGCTGGACAAAGGCGGCGAGGACGCCCTCACCTTCCGCGCGCTGTCCGAGGCACTGGGCACCGGCCCGGGCGCGATCTACTGGCACATCGCCGACAAGAGCGACCTGATGACGGCCGCATGCGACGCGGTGGTCGTGCGCACGCTGGACGCCTGCGCGCGCGAGACCACTCCGAAGGCGACGATCCGCGCCGTCGCGCTGAGCCTGTTCGATGCGATGGACGCGCACGCGTGGGTGGGTTCGGCGCTGATGCGCGCGGCAGCGCGGCTTCCCGCGATGCGGTTGATCGAACGCATCGGCCAGCAAGTGCGTGCGTCGGGCGTTGCCGAAGGCGCGCAGTGGGCCACAGTTTCGGCGCTGCTGCACTACATCGTGGGCGTGGGCGGCCAGAACGCGGCCAACGCACGCCACGCGCAGGCGAACGGGCTCGTGCGCGATGATTTCCTGGCGTCGGTGGCCAGCACGTGGGAGCAACTGCCCCCGCAGGACTGGCCCTTCGTGCACGCGATGGCCGGCCATTTCGCCGCGCACGACGACCGGGCCGACTTCCTCACGGGCATCGATCTGTTGCTGCGCGGCATGGGGTCTGGCTCCCGCCAGCCGTCATCCACCCGAAGGCTGACAGCGCCAAGGGCGGGTGCCTGACCCCTTCCGGCTCACCCCAGGTACCGCTTCTCCAGATGCGCCTTGAAGTACGCCGGATTCAGCGTCTCGCCCGAGGCGCGCAGCGACAGCTCGTCGGTGTTCCAGCGGCTGGCCTGCGTCCAGATGTTGTCGCGCAGCCAGTCGAACACCAGTGCCAGATCGC
>JAYVVB010000425.1:0-7200 GCA_043787455.1 Rhizobacter sp. | reverse complement strand
ATCCAGAACGGCGGCGCGACGTAGTCTTCGCGGCGGATGAGCGGGGCAGTGCCTTCACGCATGAAAGTCTTTCTCGGAGATGTCAGAACGCATGGACCTGCAGCTTGGCCTTGCGGGCCGCCGTCGCAAGCTGGTGGTCTGCGGTTGCAAAGTGAGGCGCACCGAACTGCAGGGCGCAGGCGAGGTGCAGGGCATCGAGCGTCGACAGGGGCGCGCCGAGGTTGACGAGAAGCTGGTTCGCCCGCGCAAAGACGTCGGACTCGAAGTCGATGATCCGCCATCCGCCCGAGGCGACGTCGGCAAGAAGGCCTTGCCGCACCAGGCTGGCCTGGCGCGCATTCAGGTTGCCTAGGCGGATCCGCCGTTGCACCGTGCTCGTGAATTCGGTCATCCCGAGCGGGCAAATCACCCGCTCGATCTCGGGCCGCTCGCAGAAGGCGTCGAAGGCGTCGCTTCCGGTCTCGCGCAGATAGCGTTTGATCAGGGCGCTGGTGTCGACATAGCAGACGGCCAGTGCATCACGTGCCACGGCGGTCCCGGTCCTCGCGGATCAGCACTTCGGACGGCACGTCCATGAGCGGCATCGTCGCGCGGAATGCCTTCATCGAAGGCAGCTTTGGCCTCGACTTGACGGTGACCGGTAGCAGGCGCGCGATCGGTTCGCCGTTCGAGACGAGCAGAATCTCGCCCTCCTCGGCGAGCGTCTGTTTGAGGCGGGGCGTTTCCTGGCGCAACTCACGGACGTTCATCGTTTTCATGGCGTTTCCTGTCTTGCCGTGACACGCATAATAGCACGCGTGTCACGCCCGGGTCGTCACACGCCCTGCTTCAAACTCGCCTCGATGAACGGATCGAGGTCGCCGTCGAGCACCTTCTGCGTGTTGCTGATTTCGAGGTTGGTGCGCAGGTCCTTGATCCGGCTCTGGTCGAGGACATAGCTCCTGATCTGGTGGCCCCAGCCAACGTCGGTCTTGGTGTCCTCGAGCTTTTGCTGCGCCGCCATGCGGATGCGCAGCTCGTGCTCGTAGAGGCGCGAACGCAGCATCTGCCAGGCCTCGTCGCGGTTTCGGTGCTGCGAGCGGTCGTTCTGGCACTGGACGACGATGCCGGTCGGGAGGTGCGTGAGGCGTACCGCGGAATCGGTCTTGTTGATGTGCTGGCCGCCCGCGCCCGAGGCGCGGAAGGTATCGGTGCGCACGTCGGCCGGGTTGATCTCGATCTCGATCGAGTCGTCGACCTCGGGGTAGACAAAGAGGCTGGCGAAGCTCGTGTGCCGGCCACCGGCCGAGTCGAACGGGCTCTTTCGAACGAGCCGATGCACGCCAGTCTCGGTGCGCAGGAGGCCGAACGCATACTCGCCTTCGACCTTGATCGTGGCGCTGCGGATGCCGGCGACGTCTCCCGCGGTCTCTTCCATGACTTCGGTCTTGAAGCCCTTCTTCTCGCAATACTTGAGGTACTGGCGCAGCAGCATCGCCGCCCAGTCGCACGCTTCGGTGCCGCCGGCACCGGCCTGGATGTCGATGAAGCAGTTGCTCGGGTCGAGCGGGTTGTTGAACATCCGCCGGAACTCGAGCTCCGCGATGGAGGTCTCGAGCTTGGCAGCCTCGCTCTCGATGGCCATGAGGCCGTCGAAGTCGGACTCCTCCTTCGACATCTCGTAGAGCTCGGTGTTGTCGGCGAGGTTGGTCGTGAGATGGTCGATCGTCTCGACCACGCCTTGGAGCGTCCGCTTCTCGCGCCCGAGGTCTTGGGCCCGCTTCGGCTCGTCCCAGACCTTGGGGTTCTCGAGGGCGGCGTTGACCTCGTTCAGCCGCAGCGCTTTGCGGTCGTAGTCAAAGATACCCCCGAAGGTCGACCGTGCGCTTGGACAGGTCGGCAAGCCGGTTGCCGATGGCATTGATGTGTTCGACGTCCATGGAGATCACTCGTTCTGCGAAGGCCGAGATTCTGACAGGAACGCTTCCACCAGCCGGGCGATGTCCTCGGGCCGGTCGTGATGGAGCATGTGCCCGGCGGGCCCGACGACGTGGCGCCGGACGTCGGCGACCGAGTCGAGCCGTTGGTGGAACTCGGCTTTGGTGTAGCGGTCGCCCCACCAGATGCTGACGTCGCTCCGGTCGCCTTCGACCCAGAGCACCGGCGCCGTGATCCGCTTGTAGCACTCGAGCCAATCGTCGACCTGCGCCAGAAGCGGGCTCATTCGCTTGTGGTTGGCGTCGGCCAGGAGCGCGCGCTCGCCGCCGTGTCCGGTCGGACCGGACCAGTGCAGGGCCAGCCAGGCCGCCCGGTCGGGACGCAGCAGCGGGTTGGTCTTCGTCAATCGCGCAGCGACGGCGTCGAGATCGGCGTACGGGCGCAGCTGCATCGGCGCCTTCAGCTCGTCGAGCCACTTCGCCATCCGGCCCGGCGCGTGCGCAGGCTTGGAACGCGGCATGCCGAAGCCTTCGAGGTTGACGAGGCGTCGCACCTTGGCCGGCCGCACGCCCGAATAAAGCATCGAGACGTTGCCGCCCATGCTGTGGCCGAGGAGGTCGATGGGACCGCGGTCGGCGCCGAAAAGCGCGTCGAGGACGAGCTCGAGGTCGCCGAGGTATTCGGTGAAATAGTAGGTGTCGACGGCCGGCGTGTCGCTCGCGCCGAAGCCGCGCCAGTCGAGGGCGAGGACGTGGCGCTCTTCCTCGAACGCATCGACGACGAACTGGAACGACGCGGCGACGTCCATCCAGCCGTGCAGCATGACGAGCGAGGGCCGGTCGACGCTCGCGAGGCTCGCGTCGCCCCATTCGAGCAGGTGCTGGCCGAGACCTCGCGCCGTGACGAAGCGGCTGCGTGCGCGCCGCCTGGGCGCGTGGGGGGCGGTGTCCGGCATGTTCACACTGTAGGCGAGGGCGGCGACGCTTGCGGTGAACCGGTCGGCCACGGGCAGAATCGCGCCATGACAGCTCCCGCCCCCTTCGCACTGCGCCCGGCCGAGCCGCGCGACGTCGACGCGATCGTCGAGCTGATCCGAGGCCTGGCCGAATTCGAGCGCCTCGCGCACCTCGTCCGCGCGACGCCCGAAACGCTCGCGCCGCATCTCTTCGGCCCACGGCCGGTGGTCGAGGCGGTGGTCGCCGAGAGTGCCGGAGAGGTCGTTGCCTTCGCGCTCTTCTTCACCAACTTCTCGACCTTCCTCGCCTTGCCGGGGCTCTATCTCGAGGACCTGTACGTCGAGCCCGAGCAGCGCGGGCGCGGCATTGGCCAGGCCCTGCTCGAGCACCTGGCGCGACTGGCGGCGACGCGCGGCTACGGTCGCTTCGAGTGGAGCGTCCTCGACTGGAACGCCGACGCGATCCGCTTCTACGAGCGCATGGGCGCAACAGTGATGCCCGACTGGCGCATCTGCCGCATCGACGGCGAGCCGCTGGCCGCGTTCGCGGAGCCGCGCACCGGCCGATGAAGGCGTCACCTAGGAGCTTGGGCGCTAGAGAGACGAGTCAGCGCCGGGCCGCGACGAGGGCCGCGACGGTCACGACCAGTGACGCTGCGGCCCATCCGACCACGACCCAGAGCAGTGGCCCGACCCGGGAATACATCCACGCGTCGATGACGTGCAGCGACACGGCCTCGACCGTCAACATCGCGACAACGGCGAGGCTCGCAGCTACCGCGACCAGCGCGAGCCGGTCGCCGCGCCCGATGCGCCAGGCGAAGGGCACGCACACCGTGAGGAACACGGCGACGATGGCGAGCAGGCCGAGCTGCCACGGCGTGCGCCCGGCGTACCAGCCGTGGTCCCGCAGCCCGGTGTCGATGGCGTCGTGCAAGCGGTGCCGGAAATTGAAGACGATCTCGAGGCAGAACGCGGCCTGCGTCCAGGCGAGCGCGCGCCATGCGCGGCTGCCGTTGCGCGCGGCCAGCGTGCAGGCCGCCGTCGCCAGCGCAAAGCAGGCGATGCCTGTCATCTGCTGCGGATTGCCGAAGTCGACGAGCATCAGGACGATCCCGCCGCTCGACGTCGAGGCCCGCGTTTGAACATAGCCATCGCTTTTCTCGCCTTCGCGCTGCTGGCGTGGCTGCCGTTTCGCTTCTGTCGGCCGGCCGTTGCCGTGGCGATTGTATTTTTCGGCGGCTGGATCCTGCTGCCCGTCGGTCACTACGCGCCGGGCTCGGCCGAAGCCAGGTTCCCGTTCTGGATCACCGGCCTCGCCGTGCCGTCCGACATGCTGCTCACCAAGGCGTGGGTCGCGCCCGCCGCTGCGCTGCTCGGCGCGGTGGTCTTCGACGGCGCGACGTTGCGGCGCTTTCGTGCCGGCTGGGTCGACTTGCCGATCGCGGCGTGGTGCGCCTGGCCGGTCGTGCAGTCGGTGCTGCACGCATTCGCCACCGGTGCGGTCGCGCGTCCGCCGGGGTGGCTGTCGAGCCTGTACCTCGTCGGCTGCTGGGGCTTGCCGTGGCTGCTCGGCCGGATGTATTTCGCAACCCCGGACGGGCAGCGCCTGCTCGCCCTGGCGATGACAGCTTCGGCGATCGCCTGTCTGCCGTTCAGCGTGATCGAAGGGGTGGTCGGGCCGACGCTCTACGACCACGCGTACGAGACCCATCCGTTGGGCACCGACGGTATCGATCGCTATCTCGGCTTTCGTCCCCTCGGCTTCTTCGAGGACGGCAACCAGTTCGGCATCTGGATTTCGCTCTCGGCGCTCGCCGCGCTCTGGCTGGCGCTGGCGATCCGCGACGATCGCTTCCGGGCGCGACGCCGGGCGGCCGCGGCCGTCGTCGTCGCGATGGCGTTGGCGGCGCAATCCCTCGGCGCGCTGCTGATGCTCGCGATCGGCGCGGCATTCCTGTCGATGTGCCGGTTCCTCAGGCCGCGCGCGACGGCGATCGCGCTGCTCGTGTGCCTGGGGCTCGGCGGCGTCATCTACGTCTCGGGCATCGTGCCGGTGATGCGGATCGGCCGGGATACGGCGATCGGACGCGAGGTCGTCGATGCCTTCCGGTCGGTGGGCCGGGGCTCCTTCACCTGGCGCATCTCGCAGGACCAGAAGCTCCTGGCCGATGCGCGCGAGAACACCGTGATCGGCAGCGCGACCTGGGACTGGTGGCGTTCGAAGGGGACGCGGCCGTGGGGACTTTCGATGCTGCTGCTCGGCCAGTTCGGCCTGGTCGGTCTCGCTCTCGCCTTCGGCTCGCTGCTCTGGCCGGCGCTGCGCGTCGCCTGGCGGGCGCCGCGCGCGAGCGGCTGGCGGCCGGAGGCCTTGCCGCTGATGCTCGCGACGATCGTCGTCATGGCCGCGCTCGACGGCCTGCTGAACTCGTTCTTCTTCTTTCCCGCGATCGTCGTCGCCGGCGCGCTTGCGCAACGGACGCTCGTCCAGGGAGTCAGGCGATGAAGACGATCGGCGACTGGGCGACATTGCACGCCGGCTTTCGCTGGTCGGTGCCCGAGCGATTCAACATCGCCGAAGTCTGCTGCGCGCGCTGGGCGAAACGCGCGCCGGACAGGGTCGCCATTCGCTACGAGCAGAGCGACGGCACGCGGCGTGACTACAGCTACCTCGAGCTCGACCGCGAGGCCGATCGCCTCGCGGCCGCGCTGCGTTGCCTCGGCGTCGCGCGCGGCGACCGGGTCGCGCTGGTGCTGCCGCAGCGCTTCGAGACGGCGGTATCGCACATCGCGCTCTACCGCCTCGGCGCGGTCGCGATGCCGCTCTCGATGCTGTTCGGTCCCGACGCGCTCGAGTACCGCATCAACGACAGCGAGGCGCGTCTGGCGATCGTCGACGAGAGCGGCATGGCCAACGTGCTGGCGGCCCGGCCCCTCTGTCAGCAGCTCGCAACCGTGATCGCCGTCGGCGCCGCCGAAGGGCAGGGCGACGTCGACTGGACTCGCGCGCTGAACGCCGAGCGCACCTCGTTCGCAGCCGAGACGACCCGCGCCGACGACCCTGCCGTGCTGATCTACACCAGCGGCACGACCGGCCCGCCAAAAGGCACGCTCATCCCGCACCGCGCCCTCATCGGCAACCTGCCGGGCTTCGTCTGCAGCCAGAACTGGTTTCCGCAGGACGACGCCGTCTTCTGGTCGCCGGCCGACTGGGCGTGGACCGGCGGCCTGATGGACGCGCTCTTGCCGACGCTCTACTTCGGCCGCGAGATCGTCGCCTGCCAGCGGCGCTTCGCGCCCGAGCTCGCGTTCGAGGTGATGGCGCGCCATCGCGTGACCCACACCTTTCTCTTTCCGACGGCGCTGAAGGCGATGATGAAGGCCGTGCCCGAGCCGAGACGGCGGCACGCGCTCCACCTGCGCGCGATCATGAGCGCGGGCGAGGCGGTCGGCGACGCGGTCTTCGCCTGGTGCCGCGACGCGCTCGGCGTCGTACCCAACGAGATGTTCGGCCAGACCGAGATCAACTACATCGTCGGCAACTGCGCGGTGCGCTGGCCGGCGCGGCCGGGCAGCATGGGGCGCGCGTATCCCGGCCACCGCGTCGCGGTGATCGACGACGACGGCCGCGAGTGCGCGCGCGGCACGCCGGGCGATGTCGCGCTGCACCGTCGCGACATCCATGGCGACCCGGATCCGATCTTCTTCCTCGGCTACTGGAAGCGCGACGACGCGACCCGCGCCAAGTTCACTGGCGATGTCGACGACAGCTGGTGCCGCACCGGCGACACCGCCGTCATGGACGAGGATGGCTACCTCTGGTACCAGGGCCGCAGCGACGACGTCTTCAAGGCTGCCGGCTACCGCATCGGTCCGAGCGAGATCGAGAACTGCCTCGTCAAGCACGCGGCCGTCGCCAACGCCGCGGTCGTGCCCAAGCCCGATGCCGAGCGCGGCGCGCTGGTCAAGGCCTTCGTCGTGCTCGCGCCGGGCTTCGCGCCGTCGACCGAGCTGGTTATCGAGCTGCAGGCGCATGTGCGCGGCAAGCTTGCGCCCTACGAGTATCCGAAGGAGATCGAGTTCATCGACGCCTTGCCGATGACGACGACCGGCAAGGTGCAGCGGCGCGTGCTGCGGCTGCAAGAGGAAGAGCGCGCCAGAAAAGGCGCTTGACCGGCGAGCCGGTTCAGGCCGCGTTCAATGCAGCAATGCGCTGCACCGTCTTCATGCCGCGGAAGGTGGCGCGCAGCCCCAGAGCACGCTCGAACGCGGCGTTCGAGAACTTCGACTCGCTCTGCTTGTTGCGGCTCATCCAGTACAGCTCGCGC
>JAYVVB010000424.1:0-2554 GCA_043787455.1 Rhizobacter sp. | reverse complement strand
GGCGCGCTCGCTCCCGCGCTGGTCGCGCCGAGCTACATGCAGACGCAGATCGAGATCCTGAGGAGCGAGCGCGTTGCCTCGCGCGCCGTGAAGATCCTGGGCGTCGAGCGTTCCGCCGCGGCCGTGGCGCAATGGCGCGAGGCGACCAACGCCAAGATTCCGCTGGAGCGCTTCTTCGCCGGCGTGCTCGAGCGCGGCCTGACGGTCGAGCCGGCGCGCAACAGCAACATCATCAACCTCACGTTCTCGGGCACCGACCCCATCTTCGCCCAGGCTGCGGCCAACGCCTTCGCGCAGGCCTACATGGACGTCTCGGTCGAGCTCCGTGTCGCCCCGGCGCGGCAGTCGGCCACGTTCCTCGACGAGCAGACGAAGACGCTGCGCGCCTCGCTCGAGTCGGCGCAGTCGAAGCTCTCGAAATTCCAGCAGTCGAAGGGGATCGTCAGTGACGAGCGCATGGACGTCGAGAACGCACGTTACGGCCAGCTTCTGTCGCAGCTGTCGATGGCCGAAGCCGAGCGCGTCGATACCCAGACGCGCCAGCGCAACACCGGCGGCGAATTTTCGCCGGACGTGATCAGCAACGGCGCGATCCAGGCGCTCAAGGCCCAGATCGCCACCGCCGAGACCAAGCTCACCGAGATCAGCGGCATCGTCGGCAAGAACCACCCGCAGCGGATCCAGCTCGAGGCGCAGATCGGCGAGATCAGACAGCAGCTCGCCGCCGAGACGCGTCGCGTCGCCGGCAGCTCGTCGGTCGTGAGCCGCGGCAGCTCGCAGAAGGTGGCGGAGCTCCAGAACATGGTCGACGCGCAGAAGCGCAATCTGCTGGCGCTGCGCTCCGATCGGGACCAGATTGCTGTCTACCAGCGCGACGTCGACGCCGCGCGCCTGGCCTACGACGCGGTTGCGCAGCGCTACAGCCAGGTCAGCATGGAAGGCCAGAACAACCAGGCCAACACCCGTTTGCTGAGCCCCGCCGTCGAGCCGCTGGAGCCGTCGAAGCCGAAGATCGCCCTCGGCATTGCCGGCTCGATCCTGGGCGGCCTCGCCGCGGGCATCCTCGCTGCCATCGGCCTGGAAATGATGAACCGTCGCATCCGCATGCCCGAAGACATGATCGTCATGGCCGGCGTGCCGGTGATCGGCGTGTTGCGTCCGGCCGGCTCCAAGCGCCCGGTCTTCCGTCGCATGCTGATGACCGGTACCGCGCGGCCGACCCGGCCCCTGTTGACAGGCCCGGGAATGCGATCGTGAAGACCGCTGTCTCGATGGTCGGCAATCAGCCGCGCGCGACGCGCTCGCTCGGCGCGATCCTGATCGACGGCGGGCAGCTCAAGCCCGAAGACGCCGAACGCGTCCTGCAGTACCAGAAGCAGCAGAACCTTCGCTTCGGCGAGGCCGCGGTGCGGCTGGGCCTGATCAGCGAAGCCGACATCCAGTACGCGCTCTCGCGTCAGTTCGCTTACGCCTATCTTCGCAAGACCCCGGGCGAAGCCCGGCCGCTGAGCGACGAACTGGTCGCCGCCTATCAGCCTTTCAGCCCGCGCGTCGAGCAGTTGCGCGCGATCCGCAGCCAGCTGATGTTGCGCTGGTTCGACCGCGCCGAGGAGCGCCAGGTGCTCACCGTCGTCGGCGCCGAGCGCAGCGAAGGGCGCAGCTACCTCGCCGCCAACCTGGCGATCGTCTTCTCGCAGCTCGGCGAGCGCACGCTCCTCGTCGATGCCGACATGCGCGAGCCGCGCCAGCACTTCCTCTTCCACCTCGAGAACCAGATGGGGTTCTCGACGCTTCTGGCCGGGCGTTCGCGCGAGGAGGCGATCGTGCGCATTCCCGACCTTGCCGGTCTTTCGGTGCTGCCTGCCGGCCCGACGCCGCCGAACCCGCTGGAGCTCCTCAACCGGCTGAACTTCGACGAGTTCATGATCCAGGTGAAGGGTGCCTACGACGTGATCATCGTCGACACCCCGGCGATGAGCAGCGGCGAGGACGCCGCGATGATCGCCGTGCGCACGGGCGCGGCGCTGGCGATCGCGCGAGCTGGCTCGACCCACGTCGCCGCGTTCACCGACCTCGTCCAGGGCCTCATGGACGCCGGCGTCGCCGTCGTCGGATCGGTGCTCAACGAGGTTCCGCTCAAGAAGGTCAAGAAGCTGAAGTGAGCAGCGTTCTTCCCGCACCGCCGTTCGGTTCAGCCACAGACGGCGACCAGCGCTCGTGGCTCGTGGCCATCGCCGGATTCGCGGCGATGTACCTGCCGGTCTACTGGTGGGCGGCCAACTCGATCTGGCAGACCGACGACCAGGCGCACGGCGCGCTCATCCTTGCCGTGATGCTGTGGCTCTTCTGGGGGCTGCGCGAGCAGATCGCCGCCGTCAAGCCGCAACCGGCGCCAGGGCTCGGCTGGACGTTGTTCGGGCTCGGTACCCTCGTCTACATCTTCGGCCGTGTCTTCGGAATCTCCATCCTCGAGTTCGGCTCGCAGCCGATCGTCGTCGCCGGCATCCTGCTGGTGCTCAAGGGGCCCGCCGCCACGCGGATCGCCTGGTTCGCG
>JAYVVB010000423.1:0-4867 GCA_043787455.1 Rhizobacter sp. | reverse complement strand
CGACTCGAGCGTGTCGATCCACTCGGAGGCGCCCAGGGTCAGCCCTTCGCCCTCGAGCCGGTACTGGCCTTCCTTATAGAACTCGCTCGCTGCGCAGTCGAGGCCGATCGCGATCTGCGAGCCGGCGACGAAGCCCGCTTTCTCGATCGCCTCGAGGATCATCTGGATCGCGGCCTCGTGGCTCGCGACGCTCGGCGCGAAGCCGCCCTCGTCGCCGACGGCCGTGCTCATGCCGCGCGCGTCGATGATCTTCTTCAGCGCGTGGAAGGTCTCGGCGCCGTAGCGCAAGGCTTCGCGAAAGGTCGGCGCGCCGACCGGGATGATCATCAGCTCCTGCAGATCGAGGTTGTTATTGGCGTGCGCCCCGCCGTTGACGACGTTCATCATCGGCACCGGCATCTGCATCGCCCCCGAGCCGCCGAAGTAGCGGTAGAGCGGCAGGCCCGATTCCTCGGCCGCGGCGCGCGCCACCGCCATGCTGACGGCGAGGGTCGCGTTGGCGCCGAGGCGGCGCTTGTTGTCGGTGCCGTCTAGGTCGATCAGGGTCCGGTCGAGGAAGGCCTGCTCGCTCGAGTCGAGGCCGAGCACGGCCTCGCTGATCTCGGTATTGATGTGCTCGATAGCGCGCAGCACGCCCTTGCCGCCGTAGCGCGCCGCGTCGCCGTCGCGCAGCTCGATGGCTTCGCGCGAGCCGGTCGAGGCGCCCGAGGGCCCCGCGGCGCGGCCCATCGTCCCGGACTCGAGGAGGACGTCGCATTCGACCGTCGGGTTGCCGCGGCTGTCGAGGATCTCGCGGCCGACGATGTCGACGATGGCGCTCATGGGATGGCTTTCTCGGAGGTCGAAGGGTGAAGGAGGATCAGGTGAAATCGTTCTCGAGCAGGCGAGACGCCTTGACGACGCGGTCGAGCGCGACGAGCTGCTCGAGCAAGGCCTTCATATGCTTCAGCGGCACCGCGTTTGGCCCGTCGGAGAGCGCGTTCGCCGGATCGGGATGCGTCTCCATGAAGATGCCGGCGATGCCGACCGCGACCGCCGCGCGCGCCAGTACCGGCACGAACTCGCGCTGCCCGCCCGAGGATGTGCCCTGGCCGCCTGGAAGCTGCACCGAATGGGTCGCGTCGAAGACGACCGGTGCGTTGGTCTCGCGCATGATCGCGAGGCTGCGCATGTCGGAGACGAGGTTGTTGTAGCCGAAGCTCGCGCCGCGCTCGCAGGCCGTGAAGCGGTCTTCCGAGAGGCCCGCCTCGCGCGCCGCAGCGCGCGCCTTGTCGATCACGTTCTTCATGTCGTGGGGCGCGAGGAACTGGCCCTTCTTGATGTTCACGGCCTTGCCGCTTTGCGCGACGGCGCGGATGAAGTCGGTCTGGCGGCAGAGAAACGCGGGCGTCTGCAGCATGTCGACGGCTGCGGCGGCGGCAGCGATCTCGTCTTCGCGGTGGACGTCGGTGATCACCGGCACTGCGAGCTCGCGCTTCACCTTGGCGAGGATCTCGAGGCCCTTGTCGATGCCCGGGCCGCGGAACGACGTGCCGCTCGAGCGATTGGCCTTGTCGTAGCTCGACTTGAAGATGAACGGGATGCCGAGGGCAGCGCACGTCTCCTTGAGCTGCCCGGCCACGTCCATCTGCAGCTGCTCCGACTCGACGACGCAGGGTCCGGCGATCAGGAACAGCGGATGAGCGAGCCCCGCATCGAAGCCGCAGAGCTTCACGCGGCGACCTTCTCCGTGCGGGTCGCCTGGTGCTGGAGGGCGGCGTGGATGAAGGACTTGAACAGCGGGTGGCCGCCCCAGGGCGTCGACCTGAATTCCGGATGGAACTGCACGCCGATGAACCAGGGATGCACGCTCTGCGGCAGCTCGACGATCTCGGTCAGCTTCTCGCGCTGCGTGATCGCCGAGATCACCAATCCGGCCTCGGTGAGCCGGTCGAGGTAGTGCTCGTTGGCCTCGTAGCGATGGCGATGCCGCTCGGTGACGACGTTGCCGTAGATCTCGTGCGCCAGCGTCCCCGGCTTGACATCGGAGCTCTGCGCGCCCAGGCGCATCGTGCCGCCGAGGTCGGACTGCGCTGTGCGCTTCTGGATGCTGCCGTCGCGGTCCTGCCACTCGTCGATCAGGGCGATCACGGGATGCTCGGTCGTCGGGTCGAACTCGGTGCTGTTGGCGCCGGCCAGGCCGGCCTTGTGGCGCGCGTACTCGATCGTCGCCACCTGCATGCCGAGGCAGATGCCGAGGTAGGGAATCTTCTTCTCGCGTGCGTACTGCGCCGCCAGGATCTTGCCCTCGACGCCGCGCTTGCCGAAGCCGCCAGGGACGAGGATGGCATCGAAGCGGCCGAGGTTGGCGACGTTGGTCGCGGTCAGTTCCTCGGAGTCGACGTACTCGATCTTCACCCGCGCGTGGTTGTGGATGCCGGCGTGACGCAGCGCCTCGTTCAGCGATTTGTACGAGTCGGAGAGCTCGGTGTACTTGCCGCACATCGCGATCGTGACCTCGTGCTGCGGGTGCTCGACCTCGTCGACCAGCTTGTCCCAGCGCGTCAGGTTGGCGGGCTTGGTGTGGAGCTGCAGCTTGGCGCAGATCAGCTCGTCGAGCCCCTGCGCGTGGAGCATGCGGGGCACCTTGTAGACGGTGTCGACATCCCAGACCGAGATCACGCCGAACTCGTGCACGTTGGCGAAGAGCGAGATCTTGGCGCGCTCCTCGTCGGGGATCGGCCGGTCGGCGCGGCAGAGGAGGGCGTCCGGCATGATGCCGATCTCGCGCAGCTTCTGGGCGCTGTGCTGGGTCGGCTTGGTCTTGAGCTCGCCGGCCGTGGGAATCCAGGGCACGAGCGTGAGGTGCAGGAAGGCACAGCTGCCCGGCCCCATCTTCAGGCTCATCTGGCGCACCGCTTCGAGGAAGGGCAGCGACTCGATGTCGCCGACCGTACCGCCGATCTCGACGATCGCGACATCCACCTCGCTTCCTGGATCGGGACAGGCGCCGCGGCGGACGAACTCCTGGATCTCGTTGGTGACGTGCGGGATCACCTGTACGGTCTTGCCGAGGTAATCGCCGCGCCTCTCCTTCTCGAGCACGCTCTTGTAGATCTGGCCGGTCGTGAAGTTGTTGGTGCGCTTCATCCGGGTGGTGATGAAGCGCTCGTAGTGGCCGAGGTCGAGGTCGGTCTCGGCGCCGTCCTCGGTCACGAAGACCTCGCCGTGCTGGAACGGCGACATCGTCCCCGGATCGACGTTGAGGTACGGATCCAGCTTGATGAGGGTGACCTTGAGGCCGCGCGATTCGAGGATCGCGGCGAGAGAGGCGGAAGCAATCCCCTTGCCCAGCGAGGACACCACGCCGCCGGTGACGAAGACGAACTTGGTCATTGCGCTCGGCACTCGTCACAAGTGCCGTGGAGGAAAGCACGAGTATATCGGTGGGGGCGCACCCCTTTGCTCAGACCAGCTTCTCGCTGGGCTCGCTGATCTTTCTCATCGTCTCGTAGCGCGCCGACGGGACGCACAGAGGTGCGGCGGCGGACTGGTCAGCGTCCCACTGAGGATCGTCGATCGACTCGAACGCCTGGCGCAGCTTTTCGCCCCAGCTGCTACGGATCATCTGGAAGTAGGGATTGCGATCGTCGATGCAGACGATCTGGCCGCTCTCGAAGCGGTCGACCTCGTAGATCGCGAGATCGAGCGGCAGGCCGACGGAGAGGTTCGACTTCAGCGTCGAGTCCATCGACACGAGCACGCACTTGGCCGCCTCGTCGAGCGGCGTCGACGGCCGCATCATCCGGTCGAGCACGGGCTTGCCGTACTTCGACTCGCCGATCTGGAAGAAGCAGGTCTCGCGCGTCGCCTCGATGAAATTGCCGGCCGAGTAGACGAGGAAGAGGCGCATCGCCTCGCCCCGGATCTGGCCGCCGAAAATCATCGAGGCGTTGAAGTCGAGGCCCGACTTCTTCAGCGACGCGCCGTCCTGGTCGTAGACCCGGCGCATCGCCGCGCCGAGGACGCGCGCGGCGTCGAACATGCTGGTTGCGTTCCAGATCGTGATCGGCGGGCCTTCGGCGTTGTCGAGCTCCTCGATCTGCAGGATCTCGCGCACCTGCTGCGAGATCGAGAGATTGCCGGCCGAGAGCATGACCATGAACCTGTCGCCGGGCCGCTCGTAGATCATCATCTTGCGGAAGGTGCCGATCTGGTCGAGGCCGGCGTTGGTGCGCGAATCGGACAGAAACACCAGGCCGGCGTCGAGCTTGACGGCTACGCAATAGGTCATGAGTTGTCTCGCTGCAAGGCCTTCAGGCGGTAGAGCGCGTCGAGCGCTTCCCGGGGCGTGAGCATATCGGGGTCGAGCGCCGCGACGGCGTCGCGAAGCGTTGAATCGGCGACCCTGTTGGCGTCGTCTTCCGCGACCGGGTTGCTGGTGGAGGAGACGGTCGGGTTCGCGGCCGACGCGGCGAAGAGGTCGATCTGCGGCTGGCGCGCGATCCGTTCGGCTTCCAGATGCTCGAGCGCGGCGCGCGCATGGCGCAGCAGCGCTGCCGGCATGCCGGCGAGGCGCGCCACCTGCACGCCGTAGCTGCGGCTCGCCGGACCGGCCTCGATCTCGTGCAGGAAGGCGATCTCGTCGCCGCTCTCGACCGCGGCGACGTGGACGTTGACGGCGCGCTCGTGCTCGAGCGGGAAGTCGGTGAGCTCGAAGTAGTGGGTCGCGAACAGCGTGAAGGAGCGGTTCCGGTCGTGCAGGTGATGGGCGATCGCGCCCGCCAGCGCCAGGCCGTCGACGGTCGAGGTGCCGCGGCCGATCTCGTCCATCAGCACGAGCGAGTACTCGGTCGCGCCGTGGACGATCGCCGCGGCCTCGGTCATC
>JAYVVB010000422.1:0-3259 GCA_043787455.1 Rhizobacter sp. | reverse complement strand
CGTCGGCTGCGGCGTCTGCGGCGAGGTCGCGCACGCGGCGGTGCTGTGCCCGTCGTTCTACAAGGCGCGCATCGTCAGCAATCCGACGCGCGTCGACCGATTGCTGGAGCGGGTGCGCGGTGCGGTGATTGGCAGCTTGCAGCGCCGCGATGCCTCGCGACGTGCAAGGCTCGACCCAGGCGCCCTCTTCCGCGAGCGGGAGAGGGCGGGAGGTGAGGGCGCTGCGATGGCGCTGGTGCCTCGCCCACACCCCCACCCCAACCCTCTCCCGCGCGCGGGAGAGGGGAAAGCGGCGCAGCCGATCAAGATCGCCATCCTCGCCATCGGCGGCGAAGGCGGCGGTGTCCTTGCCGACTGGATCGTCGAGCTCGCCGAGAACAACGGATTCATCGCCCAGGCGACCTCTGTGCCCGGCGTCGCCCAGCGCACCGGCGCGACGATCTACTACGTCGAGCTCTTTGCCGAGGCCGCGGCGAAGGCGGCCGGTGTCGCGCCCGTGCTCGCGCTGATGCCGATGCCGGGCGACGTCGACATCGTCCTCGCTTCCGAGCTGATGGAAGCCGGCCGCGCCGTGCAGCGCGGCCTGGTCACGCGCGATCGGACGACGCTGATCGCCTCGACCCATCGCGTCTGGTCGATCACCGAGAAGTCCGCGCTCGGCGACGGCCGCATCGACGGCGAGGCGTTGCTCGCGCACGCGCGCGGCGCGGCCGAGCGACTGGTCTCGTTCGATATGGAGCGCGTCGCCGACGACGCCGGCAGCGTCATCAGCGCCGTGCTCTTCGGCGCGCTCGCCGGCAGCGGCGCGCTGCCGTTCGCGCGCGACGCGTACGAGGCGACGATCGCCCAGGGCGGCGTCGGCGCGAGCGCGAGCCGGCGTGCGTTCGACGCCGGCTTCGCGTCGGCGCTCGCGGATCGCACGATCGGCACGGCCGCGCGCGTCGCACCGTCGGCTCGGCCCGCGCCGATCGCTGCGCCAGCGCCCACCGATCCGGTCGTCGCGGCGCTCGTCGCGCGCGCGCGTTCGACCTTTCCCGCCGCAGCGCAGACGATCGTCTTCGAAGGCCTGCGTCGCACGATCGACTGGCAGGATCCGGACTACGCCGCGCTCTATCTCGACCGCCTCGCCCGTGTCCAGGCCGAGGCGCCGCACGCAGAGTCGCGTCTGCTCGCCGAGACCGCGCGCCACCTCGCGCTCTGGATGACGTACGAGGACACGGTCCGTGTCGCGGCGCTGAAGACGCGGGCGACGCGCTTCGAGCGGGTGCGCGGCGAAGTGCGCGTCGCGCCCGAACAGACGCTCGCGATCGACGAGTACATGCACCCGCGCGTGCAGGAGATCTGCGAGACGCTGCCCGCCGGGTTCGGCGGCTGGCTCGCGCGCCCGGGCGCACCGCGCCGCATCCTCGACCGACTGACGCGTCGCGGCCGGGTCGTGACGACAAGCTCGATCTCCGGGTTCCTGTTGCTCTGGTTCGTCGCCGGTTTGCGCCGCATCCGTCGCTCGAGCCTGCGCTTCGAAATCGAGAACAAGCGCATCGAGGCCTGGCTCGATCGCATCGTTCGCCTCGCGTCGGTCCAGCCGGAGCTGGCCACCGAAATCGCGCATTGCCAACGCCTCGTCAAGGGCTACGGCGACACGCACGAGCGCGGGTGGGCGAGCTTTTCGGTGTTGATGGACGTCGTCGATCGCGTCGGCGCGACGCTTGCTCCAGCGACGCTGGACGAGTTTCTGGCGGCGGCACTCGCCGACGAACACGGCACTGCGTTGCGGGCAACTCTGGCGCGACGCGGGCTCGGGGGCGGCGCGAAGCCGGCGAGCTCCGTCGCGCCCGTCGTCGATGCGCCGGCAGCCGCGGACGTGATGCCGTGAGCGATCGCTACCGCGGCCGTCCGGATGCGGTCCGCGCCCTCGTCGAGCCCGACCGTGTCCACCGCGACCTCTATATCGACGAAGAGCTGTTCGCGCTCGAGCAGGAGCATTTCTTCGCCAACACCTGGAGCTACGTCGGCCACGAGAGCCAGGTCGCCAACGTCGGCGACTATCTCACCGTCGACATCGCCGGCCGGCCGCTGATCGCCGTTCGCGCCGAAGACGGCAGCGTGCGCGTGCTGATGAACCGCTGCGCCCACAAGGGGGCGAAGGTCGTGAGCGCGCGCGCGGGAAACACCGGCCGGTTCTTTCGCTGCCCGTACCACGGCTGGGCCTACAAGACCGACGGCTCGCTCCTCGCGATCCCGCTGAAGAAGGGCTACGAGGGCACGCGCCTGGCGGAGTGCGAAGCGTCGCGCGGCCTGGTGCCGGCCGCGAACGTCGCCACCTACCGCGGCTTCGTCTTCGTCAAGCTCGGCGACGCCGGTCCCGACTTCGCGAGCTACTTCGGCGACTCGCTCTCGTCGATCGACAACCTCGCCGACCGGTCGCCCGAGGGCGAGCTCGAGATCACCGGCGGGTGCCTGCGCTTCCTTCACGCCTGCAACTGGAAGCTCTTCGTAGAGAACCTCAACGACACCATGCACCCGATGGTCGTGCACGAATCGTCGGCGGGCACGGCGAAGCGGATGTGGAAGGACGAGCCCGCCGACAAGCCCAGGCCGATGGCGATCGAGCAGTTCGTGCCCTTCGTCTCCGACTACGCTTTCTACGACGACATGGGCGTTCGTGTCTTCGCCAACGGCCACAGTTATTCGGGTGTGCACTTCTCGATCCACAGCGGCTACTCGGGCGTTCCCGGCTACGAGGCGGCGATGAAGGCGGCGCACGGCGAGGACAAGTGCGCCGAGATCATGAAGGTCGCGCGCCACAACACCGTCTACTACCCGAGCCTCACGATCAAGGGCGCGATCCAGTCGATCCGTGTCGTCCGGCCGATCGCCGTCGACAAGACCGTGATCGAGAGCTGGACCTTCCGTCTCAAGGGCGCGCCCGACGCGCTGCTCGAGCGCACGATCACCTACAACCGGCTCATCAACTCGCCGTTCTCGGTCGTCGGCCACGACGACCTGCACGCCTATCGCGCGATCCAGAAGGGCCTGCACGCGAGCGGCAACCCGTGGGTGAGCCTGCAGCGTGACTTTGATCCCGCCGAGATCGGCCAGAGCGAGGTGACTGTCAACGGCACGAGCGAGATCTCGATGCGCAACCAGTACCGCGCCTGGATCCACTCCATGACCGAGACGATGTGAGCATGGCCCTGCACGCAGCCACGCTGGTAGAGCGCGACCTGATCGACTTCGTCGTGCGCGAGGCGCGCCTGCT